>JAAYRG010000178.1 GCA_012518885.1 Clostridiales bacterium
ATACCATACTTTGTGTATGTTGCCAAGAAATATATACACATATAAAAATTCTTGTTTGTTTAGTATATTATGTATGGGCTATCCATCCCACACCTGAAGGAGTGGGCTTTTCGCCCTTTATAGTAAGTGCTTTTTATATGATTGGTCTTCTGAATCTCTTATCTTATCAGGATCTCTTAAAAAATCTTTTGTTAGCTTTACTACAACACTACTTAAGCCTAATACCCCGATTAGGTTTGGTATTGCCATAAGTCCGTTAAGTATATTGGCTATATACCAAACTATCTCTAGTTCCATCACCGCTCCAAGAAATACTGTAATAGTAAAAATAATACGATATGGTTTACTGGCCCTATCACCTAGGAGGTAACGTGCTGAAGTTTCACCATAATATTCCCAACCAAGGATGGTTGAAAAGGCAAATAGAACTAGCCCAAAAGTTACTATATAACCTCCATAGCTTATACTATTAGAAAAGGCTGCTGCAGAAAGGGACGTTGCATCTACTCCACTACTTAGTACACCTGAGCTTAATATTACAAGAGCAGTAACCGTACAAACAACTATGGAATCCATAAACACTTCAAATATCCCCCATAAGCCCTGCCTGGATGGGTGGTCTGTATCTGCGGATGCCTGGGCAATTGGAGATGAACCTAGGCCTGCCTCATTAGTGAATAAGCCACGACTTACACCTGCTTGCATAGCCACTACAAGTCCAACTCCAGTACCGCCTACTGCTGCACGTGGATTAAAGGCATTGGTAAATATTGAAGCTATAGCACCTGGTACTGCCTGATAGTTAATAATTAGAACAATTAAGCCTCCAATAAGATAACATCCAGCCATGAAGGGTACTAATTTTTCTGTAACCTTAGCTATGGATTTTAAGCCTCCTACTATAATAACTGCAACAGTAATACTTAATAGGAGACCAACACCTGCAGTATTAAATCCAAAGGCACCTTTTAAGGTCCCGCTTATAGCATTAGCTTGAGTCGTACTCCCAATACCAAAGGTTGCAAGTACAGCAAAAATTGCAAATAATCTAGCTAAGCGTGAAAGTCCTAGACCGTTTTGAATATAATACATCGGACCTCCAACTAACTCTCCCTTGGAATTCTTCTCCCTATAGGCAACAGACAAAGTGACTTCAGCATACTTTGTAGCCATACCAAAGAAGGCTGCTAGCCACATCCAAAATATAGCACCTGGTCCACCA
Source organism: Clostridiales bacterium (assembly GCA_012518885.1). Classification (GTDB taxonomy): domain Bacteria; phylum Bacillota; class Clostridia; order Lachnospirales; family Lachnospiraceae; genus JAAYRG01. The sequence continues at coordinate 1,223 of JAAYRG010000178.1, forward strand.
ATAATAATTGCTGTTGCTACACCAACTATATTTCCTGTTCCAATTGTAGCTGCTAGGGCTGTAGCTACCGATTGAAATGGTGTTATAGTCCCTTCTCTAGCCTTTGTTTTATCAAATATTTTAAATAGGGTGCTTTTCATTATTAAGGGAAACTTACGTAGCTGCAGTGCCCTTAGTTCAACTGTTAGTATTATTCCTGTCCCAACTAAGAGTATTAAAAGGGGAGGTCCCCATACAATTGTATCAAGCTGTTTTAGCAAAATTTTAAAATCCATTTTTCTCCTTCTACTAGTGGCACCTTTTATAAAAGTGCTCTCTTATCCTTTGTACCATAAATTATTTAGCTTTTATTTTCATGTATTTTATGTTTGTATAACTATACTATAACATACAATAAATACAACTACAAAAATTATCCCAATTATAAAAAGACTAGCACTACAAGCGCCAGTCTTATACATTTATACATATATTATTAGTTTTAAATTATATGATAAAATATACTTATATATCACGAATTACTTCTGCCCTTTACTTATCCCTTTGTTTTAATAGGTATTAATTCTTCTCTAATAACTTTTCTACTTCACTTTCAGGCAAGGGCCTACTAAAGTAATAACCTTGAATTCGCTTACATCCAAGCCTAGTAAGTATATCTAATTGGTCTTTTGTCTCAACTCCTTCAGCTATTATTTCACAATCAAAATAATTAGATAAAGCAATTATGGCTTTTATTACAGCCTGGCTCTTATCTGTTTCAATATTATCTATTAGTGACTTGTCAATCTTTAGGGTATGAACAAAAAAATCAAGCATGGATTTTAGGTTAGAATAACCAGTCCCGAAATCATCTAAGGCAATTTTAAACCCTTCTTCAATTAGCTTATCAATTTTTCTTTTACTTCCATCACTACTAATCATCAAGGTTCTTTCAGTAATCTCAATCTTTACCTTAGAGTGGGGAATATTATACTTCTTACATAAATTTATCAAGTTTTCATTGAAGTTGTTTTTATTTAACTCAATTGATGAAATATTAACTGAAATAGATTCTAGGTCATAACCCTTGTCCTGCCATTTCTTAAGGGTTTTTAGACTTTCTTCTAGCACCCAGTTGCCTATTTCAATAATAAAGCCTCTTTTTTCTGCAATAGGTATAAATTCTGCTGGAGATATACTCCCAATTTCACCATTAGTCCATCTTATCAAGGCTTCTAAACCAATTATTTTATTCTTTTCAACGTCAACTTGAGGTTGATAATAAAGGCAAAATTCTTGGTTATTAATAGCATCAGATAACTTACTTTCAATTAATAATTGTCTATAATAGGTCTTTGATATTTCCTTATTAAAAAGAGTACAGATGCCACCTCCCCTAAGTCTTGACTGACCTAAGGCAAAATCACAAAGCTTAATTAATTCATCTGGATTAGAACTATCATCAGGAAAGATTGAAACACCTATACTTACACTTATATCTATCTTAATCTGATCAATATAAAAATTGTTCTTGCAAATATCTGTGATTTTATCACATACTTCTTTTACTTCTCTTATATCATCAAAGCTATCAATTAGTATAACAAATGTTTTTCCAGGCATTTTGGCGAGTTCATGATTTTTTATAGTTACTGGATTGATTATATCAGCAAACTCCTTTATAAGCTTGTCTCCAAACTCAAAACCATAATTATTGATAATATTCTTGTAATTATCAATCTCTATGTATAATAGGGCACCTTTTCTATTTAAAGACTTTGCATCCTTAATTGAGCTTATGAGTTTTCTTCTAAAAAAGCGGTCGTTGACAAGATTAGTTAGGGTATCGTGGCCTCCACGTAATTTAAGGCCTGAGACATCGAATATTAGTGCTTTTAAAACAAGTTCCTTAGTATGCTCGTCTTCGAACATCTTGCCAGAGAATAGTACCCACCTGATTTTACCATCCTTGGCCTGAACACGGAAAGTACTATTATAAAAACTTGTAACATTGTTAATATAGTCATATACATCCTGCACAGCTAAGTCCTTATCTTTATGGTAAGCAATAGCATTAACAAATTCAGTCAAGCTATGAATATCACCTAAATTATGTCCAGTTATTTTTTCAGAAACATATAACTTGTGCTTACTTATGTTCCACTGGCAAACTCCTAGTTCCCCTTCCCTATAAGCATACTCAATTATGTCCTCATATTGGTTTATATCAAAATCAAGATTCTTATTAATAACCATAGCTTGCCTCCTTGCAATTAACTTAATTATAACAAGACAAAAATTATGACTTTTTTACATTGTTTATAAGCAAAAGTCCAGCTAATAATATTCGAATACATATTATCCTATTCGTATATAACTTAATAATATCATATCTATATGAGTAATAAAATGAGTAATAAAGTAGCTAACCTAATTTTTATAAAAAAAGTGCCAGCCCATATGAACCGACACTTTTTTAGCCTAAGCTATACTTCTATAAACCCTTGTCCCTTGTTTGCCTTATTCTTTAGAACTAACCCTTACAAAACGTAGGTCCTTTATTTGGGCTCCGCCTTGACCAAAAAGTACCTTTATATAGAAGTGTCTATTAAATGGAACTTCCTTTATATCTATAACATGGGTTCTCCACTCTGTTTGTGAACCTTTAAGAGTCACCATTCCAAGGGTATCCCTATCCATAGTAATTGTTATAGGAATTTGAGCAAGTGCTTCCTCTCCACTAGCTACACGGCAGGTAAGCTCTATACGGTATAATTCACGCTCTTTTAGTGTTACCTTAAGTAGGTTAAGGGCCCCTCTTTTGGTATCAAATTCACTTCCATCTATCCTTGTATCTCCATCAACTAAACAAGGGATTTCTTTTGAAACCTCTTGTTCTCCTGTAAACTTAAAGTCTATCAGTTCCTTGTCTAATTCACTCTCTCCATTAATCATTCTGTCATAGGCAGGAGTAGTAAGTAAGAAATTACAAATATTTATTGCTGTTCTTTGGTACTGACCTCTTGTAACTTTACCACTTCTTAAACATTCTAATGAGTTATCATTTCCACTATTAGAAAGAGCATCTTCATTTACCATGTCTAGGTCATTTTGTGCCATAACCTTAGCAGCTACATTAGATACTTCACCCTCTTCACCTTCAAAGTTACCCTTAGCCCACCAATCTGTCATGACTATACCTTTAAAGCCCCACTCATTACGAAGAATTGTAGTAAGCAAGTCATAGTTACTAGCTGTCCAAAATCCATTAACGGGCGCGTAGGTTGACATAAGGGCCCTAGCTTCACCTTCTTTTATGGCTATTTCAAATGCCTTCAAATAGATCTCTCTTAAGGCACGTTCTGAAATTACTGATTCTACAAAATTACGCATATATTCTTGGTTATTACATGCAAAATGCTTTAATACGCCAGTTACATTATACTTATGCAGGCCTTTTAACTGGGCTGCTGCAATTTTGCCTGTAAGAAATGGGTCTTCTGAAAAATACTCAAAATTCCTACCATTTAGTGGGTTTCTATGAATATTAATACCTGGTCCAAGTAGGGCATCAATCTTATTCTTTCTAAGCTCTAGGCCTTCCCATTCATATAGCTCTTTGTTTAGGTCTTCGTTAAATGTTGCCGCAAGGCATGTTCCATTAGGTAGAGAAAATGCCAGAGTACCAGAATCCATTCTTATTCCACTAGGCCCATCAGCACAACAAGCTATTGGAATTCCCTTGTCTAATAAGGACTGAGTAACCCCTCCAAATACTCCTGCTGTTCCTGGTGTACCCTTAGGTGAGCTCATACCTTCCCCACGAACAATACAGGTTAGGTCTTCATCATCTAACTGGCCAATAAATTCCTCCATACTTACCCTACCTTCTGCAACATCAGAAAGCTTGTAGCCCTTATCTTTAGTAAAATCGTAAGTTGGTGGCATATTATCCTTAATACGCTGATTTAAATCTATCCCTCTAGTCTTTACAGGTTTAAATAACTTTTTGCCATTATCGTTTGCCAATATATCAAACTTTTTAACTGGTGCCATGGCCTCTTGTAATTCTTGCAGGCAAATAGTTTCATCAAGGATAACCTGGCCAGCTAAACTTGCACTTCTTACATCAGAACCTACATAGAACTCATACTTCCCCTCTTCAAGTACATAACTAGACTTAAACCCTGTTTCTCCAGCTTCATCATATGATGCTATGTAATACCAAGGGATTGGTATTTCTAGTGTTTGACTTTCTAAAGGCTTTAGTTCATTGGTCTTTTTGAAACCACAAAGCACACGAGATGGTTTACCTAGCCATCCTTGTGGTGGTGCAACATATACTTGAACTACTTCCTTACCAGAAACCTCCCCAGTATTAGTTACTTTAACAATAGCTAAACCTTCTTTATCAATAGCTGCTTGTGGCATCTTAATATTTTTAACTTCTATATCAAAGCTAGTGTATGAAAGACCAAAGCCAAAAGGATACATTACCCTATCCTTAGCAAAGGTTTCAAAGTAACGATAGCCAACATAAATATCCTCTTCATATATGCATTCTTTTTCATTTCCAAAGTTCTTGGTAGATGGATAGTCAGTAATATCATAGGCTATTGTATCTGGCAACTTACCGGATGGACTTACTCTTCCCCTTAATACATCAAGAACAGCATTGCCACCTTCTTGACCACCTTGCCATACATAAGCTACTGCACTAGGCTTATACTTGTCAACCCACTTCATATCGATTATATTACCAGTGTTAAGAAGTACAACGCTGCGGTCAAAACTTTTACAAACAAGTTCAAGCATCTCTTCCTCTATTTGTGTCAATAAGTAGCTACCAGCCTCTGCCTTGTTGTCCTTATCTTCTCCTGCGGTTCTACCAATAATAATAATAGCTACTTCCGACTCTTCTTTTACAGAATCTACAAGGTCCTGGGATAGGGGCATTTCTTCCTGAAACCATGGCTCAGATGCCCAGCCTATACCAGCATCAAAGGGGTGGTCTACTAACCATTCCTCATATACTTCTTTTAATTTATTATTAATCTGAATATCTTTATCAGCTTCCAAGGCATCTAGTATGCCTATTACATAGCTTGTATTTACCATGCCACCTGAACCAGTTCCACTCTTATAATAATTAAACTGGCTTCTACCAAATAGGGCTACCTTAGTCCCTTTCTTAATAGGAAGAACACTTCCTTCATTTCTTAGTAAAACAATTCCTTCTCCTGCTGCTTCTCTAGCCTTAGCAGCATAATCTGCCATTGAAAATCTGTTCATAAACCCTCCTTGTGTCTTAAGTAAACTGTATTAGAACACTTACTCTTCTTATTAGTTTTTTCTTTTTATCTTTGTAAATATGTAATTGTAAAAAACATCCCTTTTCTATATAATACCATTTATTGTTTATTTAGCAAATTATATTTGATATTTTTATCATTTATAATGAAAAAAGGAAGTTCTAACATAGAACTTCCTTTTTTAAACAAGCGGAGAAGGTGGGATTCGAACCCACGTGCCCCTTACAGGACTACCCGATTTCGAGTCGGGCTCGTTATGACCACTTCGATACTTCTCCCTAATTATTAACTTTATCTTTTTATGAAATTACCATG
>JAAYRG010000179.1 GCA_012518885.1 Clostridiales bacterium
CAACTAAGTCTTTCATGAAATCAATTCCTGAATTAGGAGCTGTATCTCTACCATCTAAAAATGCATGAACATATACTTCCTCTAAGCCATTCTTCTTAGCAAGTTCTAGTAAGGCATATAGGTGAGTATTATGACTGTGAACGCCACCATCAGATAATAGGCCCATTAAATGAAGCTTTGAATTATTCTTCTTGCAGTTATTAATAGCTTCTAATAAGGCTTCATTCTCAAAAAAGTCTCCGTCTTGAATCTCTTTTGTAATCCTTGTTAGTTCCTGGTACACAATTCTACCAGCACCAATGTTAAGATGTCCTACTTCTGAGTTACCCATTTGGCCTTCTGGTAATCCTACTGCCATTCCACTTGCATTACCTTGAACAAAAGGGTATTCTTTCATAAGCTTATCTATATTAGGGGTGTTGGCTTTATTTACAGCATTACCATCTTCCCTATTGTTAAGTCCAAAACCATCTAATATCATTAATACAGTTGTTTTCTTATCCATTTGTATTCTTCCTTTCGTAGTGAAAAAACTCGGCCGAATTCTCGGCGAAACCTCAGATACAGGGTGAACCATATCTGAGGTGGTATCTATGTTATAAGTTATATATTATCATAGATGAGTAGAGAAAAACATATATTTTTTAGAAATTTATTTGTAATTTACAATATTGCCAAAATCGGCTTGAAGACTTGCACCGCCAACTAGGCCACCATCAATGTTAGCTTGTTCAAATAATTCAGCTGCGTTGGAGCCTTTAACACTTCCACCGTATTGGATGCGGATTTCATTTGCTGTATCTTGGTCATAAATTTCTGCTATACATTCACGAATTGCCTTACATACTTCTTCTGCTTGTTCTGAAGTAGCAACCTTACCTGTTCCAATTGCCCAGATTGGTTCATAAGCAATAACAGCCTTCTTAGCTTGTTCCTTGCTTACATTTTGTAAGGCAATCTTTATTTGGGTACGTACAAAATCAATTGTAACCCCTTGTTCTCTTTGTACTAAGGTTTCACCACAGCAAATAATTGGTGTTAGATTGTGTTCAAAGGCCTTAAGTACTTTTTTGTTAACAGTTTCATCTGTTTCATTAAAGTACTCTCTTCTTTCAGAATGGCCAATGATAACATATTCTACACCTAGGTCGGTTAACATCTTAGGTGAAATTTCACCTGTGTAGGCACCACTTTCTTCAAAGTGCATATTCTGTGCACCGATTTTAACATTTGAATCTTTAACTAGCTCTACTGCAATCGGAAGTACAACATATGGTACACAGAATACCACATCAACATCATTTGATTCAACTAGAGGAAGCAATTCTTTTATAAATTCTATAGCCTCACTAGGTGTTTTGTTCATCTTCCAATTACCAGCAACAATTTTTCTTCTCATCTTATAATCCTTCCCTTTCTTACCCTCATAAGCTTATTTTGTCAATTATTATTTGTCGTCAGCTGCAACAATTCCTGGTAGGTCTTTTCCTTCTAAGAATTCTAAGGATGCTCCACCACCAGTAGAAATGTGAGTCATCTTATCTCCATATCCTAGAATATTAACAGCAGCTGCAGAATCCCCACCACCAATAATTGTAGTTGCATCAAGTTCTGCTAAAGCTTTTGCAATTGCCTTAGTACCTTTTGCAAAGTTCTCCATCTCAAATACACCCATAGGTCCATTCCAGATTATTGTCTTAGCATCTTTTAATGCATCAATGTATAGTTTAGCAGTTTTTTCACCAATATCTACACCTTGCCAACCCGCTTCAATACCACCGCGGTCTACAGTTTTGAATTCAGCATCATTAGAGAATTCATTAGCTACTACAGTGTCAATAGGAATTAATAACTTAGTTCCTTTTTTCTCCGCCTTTTCTAACATTTCTTTTGCATAGTCAACAAAATCTTCTTCTAATAAAGAATCACCTACTTCTTCACCTAAAGCCTTCATGAATGTGTAAGCCATTCCTCCTCCAATGATTAAGGTATCAACCTTATCAAGTAGGTTGTTTATAACAGAAATCTTGCTAGATACTTTGGAACCACCTAAAATAGCTACGAATGGTCTTTCTGGATCGTTAACTGCATTACCAAGGAATTCAATTTCTTTTTCCATTAAATATCCAACAACATTAGTATCTACATACTTAGTAACACCAACATTAGAACAGTGAGCTCTATGTGCAGTACCAAATGCATCGTTTACAAACACATCACAAAGTGAAGCAAGGTCCTTGCTAAATGCATCTTCATTCTTTGTTTCTTCAGCACGGTATCTAGTATTTTCAAGTAATACTACGTCCCCTTCTTTCATATTAGCTACAGCTGCTTTTGCATTGTCTCCGACAACATTATCATCAGCTGCAAATACTACTTCTTGTCCAAGTAATTCTGATAACCTTACAGCAACAGGTCTTAGGGACATTTCTGGAAGTGGTTGGCCCTTTGGCTTACCAAGATGTGAACAAAGAATAACCTTTCCTCCATCTTGAATTAATTTCTTTATTGTAGGAAGGGCTTGTACAATTCTGTTTTCATCTGTGATTACACCGTTTTGTAGTGGCACATTGAAATCGCAACGCACTAAAACCTTTTTCCCTTTTACATTAATATCATCAACTGTCTTTTTATTTAGCATATGCATTATCCTTTCATATAGATATTAGAAGCTTATTTAAAAAATCTTATTAAAATTATAGGTCCGGTTTTAATCAATCTAGGAGGGTACGGTAAGGTTCCTCCTATATATTAACTAAAACCGGACCCATTCTTGGATCTATATATCGTTTATAATAAAATAAATTGTCTCATGTGATAATCTAGAATAGATTCACTAATTAAGAGTTAATATTCTAAATTATGCTAACTCTGCAAAGTATTTGATTGTTTTAACCATTTGGCTAGTGTATGAGTTTTCATTATCATACCATGAAACAACCTTAACTAGAGTTTTACCATCTTCTAGAGGCATAACTGCAGTTTGAGTAGCGTCAAATAATGAACCATATTCAATACCAATTACGTCTGAAGAAACGATTTCGTCTTCAGTGTAACCAAATGAATCATTAGCTGCTGCCTTCATAGCTGCGTTAACTTCATCTGCAGTAACAGATTTTTTAACTACAGCTTGTAGAATTGTTGAAGAACCAGTTGCTACTGGAACTCTTTGAGCTGAACCTGCAAGTTTTCCATCTAATTCTGGAATAACTAGACCGATAGCTTTAGCTGCACCAGTTGAGTTAGGAACAATATTAACAGCTGCAGCACGTGCTCTTCTTAAGTCACCTTTTCTGTGTGGACCGTCAAGAGTCATTTGATCTCCAGTATAAGCATGGATTGTTACCATGTATCCTTTCTCAATATCAGCAAACTTGTTAAGTGCATCAGCCATTGGAGCTAAGCAGTTAGTTGTACATGAAGCTGCAGAGATAATTGTATCATCAGCAGTTAAGATATCATGATTAGTTCCAAATACTACTGTCTTAAGGTCATTACCTGCTGGAGCTGAGATAATTACTTTCTTTGCACCTGCATCAACGTGAGCTTGTGCTTTTGCTTTGCTTGTATAGAAGCCAGTACATTCAAGAACTACGTCTACATCAAGTTCTTTCCATGGTAGGTTCTTTGCATCTGCTTCAGAGTAAATGATGATTTCTTTACCATCAACTACGATAGAACTTTCTTTAGCTTCTACATCATGGTTGTACCTTCCTTGAGTTGAGTCGTACTTTAATAGATGAGCAAGCATCTTAGGATCTGTTAAGTCATTGATTGCAACAATGTCATATCCTTCTGCGCCAAACATTTGTCTGAATGCTAGACGTCCAATACGTCCAAAACCATTAATTGCTACTTTTACTGCCATATATTATTCCTCCTATTATTAATATTAAACTAAATAGTTTACAATTATTATAATTCAATTTTATATGAATTACCAGGCTTGACAATTTTTTCTCAAGCTCTTATTATTTTAACGTTAATTTCCTAAAATATCAAGTCCTATTTATAAGTTCATTGAATTAAAATATCTATATTTTATAGTTATTCCAAGTTAACCTACATAACAAGGGCAGGAATGTTTTATTTGGGTTTTAATATATGAAAATGGGAGAATTGTATAATTCTCCCACTAATCTATTACTATGTAATTTAAAATTAGAATTATGTAAAACCAAGGAGCCTATCTATTACAAATGCATCAAGTACAGCTATATTAAGTACCAGTATACGTAAACGTACGAGTACATTTGATTTTAATAAAAGCTTATATATAGCCAGACAAGCTTTTAGGACATTCGAATTTATAATAACTGATAGAAACCTATCTAGTCTAATAGCCCAAGTTGTCTTCTTTGATGATATCATAATACGATAATGCAGCTTCCCCTATTCCTTACAGGCTACTCGCCTTTACCCTCTGCTTGTATTCTAATCTAATCTTATCAGCAATAAGTGCAACAAACTCTGAATTCGTTGGCTTACCCTTGCCATTGTTTACTGTGTATCCAAAGAGTTCATCTATAGTGTCCATTTTTCCTCTACTCCAAGCAACTTCTATTGCATGACGTATAGCTCTTTCTACTCGACTTGGTGTAGTTTTGTGTTTTTTGGCAATTTCGGGATATAGTAGTTTTGTGATTGAGTTTAGCATTTCATTGTCTCTTACACTCATCATTATAGCATCTCTTAAATACTGATAGCCTTTTATATGAGCTGGTACTCCAATTTCATGAATAATATTAGTAACATCAGTTTCAAGGTGTCTTTCTATGTAGTCTTCTTTGTTTTCATATGCACTAACTCGGTAGTTATTGTCTATGAGTTTAGCATCTACTCCCCTGTTTATCTGCTTAACTCTAGATAAAATAGTATTGTTATCAAATGGTTTTAAAATATAATAGCTTGCTCCTAGTTCAAATGCCTGCTCAGTGATTGCCTGCTGACCAATTGCAGTAATAACAATGAATGACGGAGCTTTTTCAATTATCTTGTCGCGGTTAATTCTTTCCATAACTCCAAGACCATCTAGTTTAGGCATAATTAAGTCTAACAATACTACATCAGGATTACATTCTCTGATTACTTCAATAGCATCAATACCGTTGTCAGCAATGCCTACTACTTCAATTTCGTCGTCTGAACTAAGAATGTCATCTAATAAATCTACCATTCTTTCATTGTCATCAACTATAACAACCCTCGTACTTGTCACTATAAATTGCCTCCTTATTATTTTTTTATAATAAAAATCCAAACCACTAAATAATATGCAAAAACCCAAGATGTTAATAAAAGCTTAAACTAGAGTAAAATCTCACATGATTCTTGGAAATTTCACTTTGCGACATCATATTCTCATATTATAGTTTCTTTATACTCCATATATTCGTATATTTATACTTCATAACATAATAATTATGTTTATAGTATATGATATGATAGGAAGTTATAAAAAATACTATAATATTTTGAGATATGACTTTTCATAATCTAAACTCTTATTTAGTGGTTTGTATTTACATTTTTAGAAATTTTTATCGTATCTATATTATATTTATATTTTACATATTTTTCCCATATTCGAATTATATCTAAAATTAGCCATAAAATCAATGGTAAGTTATCGCATTTTACGACAACGAATTGTTGTCACTATAAATTATCTATCTTTTGTACTAATTTTCGTTAATTTTCTTATAATTATTGTTAAATCTGTAGACTTTTATTTTTTTTATGCACAAGGAATAATTGTCTAAATATTGTACAATAACAACTATTCAATATTAAAAAGCATGTTCTCAATAAATGTCCCGTAACCTTTTGTTGAATCCTGTATAAATACATGAGTTACCGCACCAACAATCTTATTATCTTGTATTATAGGACTTCCACTCATTCCTTGTACTATTCCACCTGTTTTTTCAAGGAGTTTTTTGTCTGTAATTTTTATCACAAGACCCTTATTGTTATTTGTACCACCAAGGGTAATGTCCTCAATTAAGATTTCGTAAGCTTCAATATTATTATCAACACAACAAAGGATATAGGCCCTACCTTTGCGCACATCCTGCTTTAGTCCAATTGGCAACGATTTGTTATAGTCTTGTTCAAATTTTTTATTTACCTTACCAAAAATCCCTTGGGGAGTATTTTTTGATATATCTCCAATTAAGTTATGACTTTCTTGGTTAATAACACCTATTAATTCCCCTGGGTCACCTTCTTTTCCTTTTACTATTGTCATTACTTCAGCATTATATATATTGCCACTGCCTACTTCAACGATTTGACTAGTATCAACATCCGTAATTCCATGGCCAAGGGCACCAAATTCCCCATCCTTAGTTGTAAAAGTCATAGTTCCAATACCTTGTGTATCGTCCCTAATCCATATTCCAATTTTATATTCACCTGTTTCTGATTTTACAGGAGTAATTTTATATTCTAAATATTCTTTATTTCTACGTATTTTAACTGCTAAGGTCTTACCATTTGAGTCTTTAATTGCATCCACTAACTCTTCTTTGTGTTTAATGTTTTTACCATTAACTGCTACTATATAGTCACCTGTTCTAATTTTATTAAGAGCAGGCTCATGATTTAAGCCATCTTGTCCCTTAATAACACCTGTACCTAGTACCATAACTCCATCTGTTTCTATATAGATTCCTATTGTATTACCTGCTGGAATTAATTCAATATTATCTATAACATCTACATTTACTTGTTTAAAGTTTAAAAAACCAAAAAGTTTTAAATCAATTTGATAATTACCAAGTTCCGTAGCCTTTAAGGTAAAAGGGTCCCTTAAATCCAACTTAATTTCATTGGCTGGTACAGTCATGTCGTTAACACCAAGAGACCCCGTTGCAGACTTTACCTCACCTTCCATAGGCAATTTAAAATTAAATTCTTCATCCTTATTTAGAGTTATTCTAATATTGTCAGGTATCGCCCTATCTAGCCTAATATATACATAAATAAAGGCGCCCATTACGCCTAATATTGATAATAATATAAATAGCTTTCTTAATATATGCTTTTTCTTAGTTCTAACCTTAGACATACGTATACTCCTTCTATAGTAATAAGGGACTTGCAAATATGTCATTTGCAAAATCCCTAAATTAAATCTGATTTACTTTTCTTAGTATACGTATTTAAAAAAATTTAAAACTAGAATTTTTTAGTTTTATTAGCTAGTTCTTTCATCTCCCTAGCACTCTCAATAACTGTGTCTGTAATCTTAGCTCCACCAAGAATTCTTGCTATTTCTATTATTGACTCCTCTTCATTTAGTCTTCTAATATTAGTTGATGTTGACTTGCCATCTGTTACTTTTTCAATTATAAAATGGGTATCAGCCATTGATGCAATTTGTGGTAAGTGAGTAATACATAGAATCTGGTGATTACCAGCAATAGTAGATAGCTTTTCCGATACCTTTTGAGCTGTCCTACCGCTAATACCAGCGTCAATTTCGTCAAAAATCAAGGTATGGATTTTATCCTTATCAGATAAGACTGTTTTAATTCCAAGCATAATACGTGATAGTTCTCCACCTGAAGCTACCTCTGCTAGTGGCTTTAACTCCTCTCCAGGATTGGTTGATATAAGGAATTCTACTTGGTCAAAACCATTACTTGTATAATCAGGCAAACGATTGAAACTTATTTGGATTTTAACATCCATAAAATTCAAATCTATAAGAGACTCAATTAGTTTACTAGATAAGTCTTTAGCTTTATTTTTTCGAATATTAGAAAGTTTTTCTGATAAGGCAAGAACCTTTTTCTCACTTTCTTTTATTTCATTTCTTAATTTTTCAAGTGTTTTATCATAATTAATATATTCTTCTAACTTTTGCTCTTGTTTTTCAAGGTATTCCTTTACTTCCTTAATAGTATTACCATATTTAGCTTTTAAATGATTAATTAAATCCAAACGCTTTTCTATAGCCTCTAAATCATCATCCTCAGTCTCAATATTGGATAAATAATTAGATAGGTCCCTATTAAAGTCATTAAGAAGAGATTCTATATCTTGTAAGCCATCAAATAATTCGTTTATACTAGGATCAAATTCCTCAACCTTTGCCAGGTATTTGCTAGCACGTCCAATTTTTTCACCAGCTGATGAACTAACACTATCACTAAGCAAATCATAAACTGCTCCTAGATTCTCCGCTATAGCTCTAGCATTAGATAGTCTTTTAAATTCGGCGCTTAGAGTCTCATCCTCTCCATCCTTTAGATTTGCATCTCTAATTTCATTTATCTCATATTCTAAAAAAGAAATTTCTCTAAGCCTTATATCTTCATCAATAGTAAGCTCTTCTAACTTGCTTTTCTTAGCAGTATATTCCTTGTATTCTTTGGCTAATTCCTTCTTTACATCAACTAGTTCATCTTTAGCATATTGGTCAACTATATCTAATTGCTTATCATTATATAAAAGGGTTTGGTGTTCATGTTGTCCATGTATATCTATTAGTAAAGATGCAATATCCTTAATAACTCTTAAGGTACAAGTTTCACCATTGATCCTACTAGTTGTTCTACTTTTCATAATTTTTCTAGTTATAATTATTTCACCATTATCAATAGGTAAGTCATAACTTCTAACCCTATCAATTATGTAGTCATCATCAGTGTGAAAAACCACTTCTACCAAGGCATAATCTGCCCCTTTTCTAATAATGTCAGTAGATACTTTGCCTCCTAAGGCCACATTGATAGAGCCTATAATAATAGACTTACCCGCACCAGTCTCACCAGACAAAATATTTAGGCCGTCCCTAAAGTCAACTTCCACATCATCAATTATTGCAAAGTCCTTTACATGTATGTTTAGTAGCAATCTATTACCTCCTGTGGTATCCTTTATATAATATTAGTTGACTTCATCTTATAATTTATTTTTACATAAGGCAAGTGAAATTTTAGATTTGAATACTGGCTAGATAAGACCTAGGAATATACGACATGTTGAGTGTGTAAGTGTTATACCTTCCTAGTGTCTCCTCTAGCCCATATCTTATATTTTATAAATATTATAGTAGTTAAAAATAATACTTTGGTATATAATAGTAATGGCTTATTTAAATACATATAATTTGGAGGAATTTAGGTAATGGAGTTTTTTGTTGAAATAATTAAGGTTATTGTACTCGGTATAGTTGAAGGAATCACAGAGTGGTTGCCTATAAGTAGTACGGGACATATGATTTTAGTTGATGAGTTTATACAACTAGACTTCTCTGCTGAGTTTAAAGAGATGTTCTTTGTTGTTATTCAACTTGGTGCTATCTTGGCTGTTGTCTTATTATATTTTAATAAGTTAAACCCCTTTTCCCAAAAAAAGTCTATAAAAGAAAAAAGAGAAACCATGAATATATGGTTTAAGGTTGTTGTAGGTGTGTTACCTGCTGCAGTACTTGGCTTCTTATTTGATGATTGGTTAGATGAACATTTTTATAATTATCAGACCGTAGCTATTACCTTAATATTGTATGGCGTACTTTTTATTATGGTCGAGAACAGAAACAAACATCAGGATACTAAAATAACTTCCTTTAAAGATTTAGATTATAAGACTGCTCTTTTAATCGGAGTATTCCAAGTGCTAGCCTTAATACCTGGAACATCTCGCTCTGGAGCAACTATTCTTGGTGGTATAATTCTTGGTGCATCAAGGTTTGTAGCCACAGAATTTTCATTTTTCTTATCTATACCGGTAATGTTTGGGGCAAGTGCCTTAAAGTTATTTAAGTTTGGTTTTGATTTTTCAGGTGCTGAACTTACTGCCCTAATCCTTGGTATGGTAGTGGCATTTTTCGTATCAGTTATAGCTATCCGCTTCTTACTTGGTTATATCAAAAAGAATGATTTTAAAGCTTTTGGTTGGTACAGAATTGTTCTTGGTATACTAGTTATAGGATACTTTACGCTTTTTGCATAACAAAAACAATATGCAAAAGACAATTAAGGAGGGAGTATTTATCTTTTTTATTTCGGCGTGGAACGCAACGAATAAAAAAAGATAAACACTCCCTCCCTGGTTATCTTAGTATATAGTGTCTTCTTAATCTTCTTCTGGCATATCCCAGTTGTGGTAAACATCTTGAACGTCGTCATCTTCTTCAAGAAGGTCAAGAATTTTCTTCATATTCTTAATATCTTTCTCGTCTGTTAGTTCAACAAAAGTTTGAGGAATCTTAGTTACTTCTGCTTGTAACATTGGTACTCCTAACTTTTCTAAACCTTCACGTACTACACTTAGGTCACTTGGGTCTGTGATAATCTCATAGCAGTCTTCTTCTTCATTAAAGTCACTAGCACCTAAGTCTAGAGCTTCTAGCATTAAATCGTCGCTAGAACCTTCCCATTCGTTTTTATCTATTATTATTTGACCTACTGTATCGAACATAAAGGATACACAGCCTGTAGTTCCAACGTTACCTTCACCCTTAGTAAAGGCACTTCTAACATTAGCTGCTGTTCTGTTTCTGTTATCTGTTAGTGTATCAACTATGATAGCTGTTCCGTTAGGACCATATCCTTCGTATGTAACACTTTCATAATTCACAGAAGCATCTGCTCCTGATGCTCTTTTGATGTTTCTTTCTATAGTATCATTAGGCATATTATAAGACTTTGCCTTTGCAATTGCATCTTTTAACCTACTGTTGTTTTCTGGGTCTGGGCCACCTTCTTTTACTGCAACGGTAAGTTCTCTTCCTAATTTAGTAAATAATTTGCCTTTTTTAGCATCATTTTTTTCTTTTTTATGTTTAATATTTGCAAACTTTGAATGTCCAGCCATAATAACGCTCCCTCTTTATAACTATTTATTGTCTTTATTTGAACTTATTAATTGATTTAATTTATCCATAACTTTTGGTGCATCTTCTATAGTTCTAACAACACACATAATTGTATCATCACCAGCAATACAACCTACTATATCATCAATATCAAGTGAATCAATAGCAGCAGCAACTGCCATTGCCATACCAGCAACGGTTTTAATAACTACTATGTTTTGTGCCATTTCCATATATATATAACCATTCTTTAGAATCTGAATATACTTGTTACCATAATCAGTTTCTGTTTGATTTAGAGGCCTATATATTTGCTTTCCGTCTTCACTAATCTTTGTTAACTTAAGTTCACGAATATCTCTTGATATTGTCGCCTGTGTAACCTGGTAACCTTCTTTTTTTAGTAATTCTAATAACTCTTCTTGAGTCTCAATCTCATGAGCATTAACTAATTCAATTATTTTACTTTGTCTTGCATTCTTCATATATAATAATCCTCGCTGTTACCAATTTTTGTTCTTAAGGTTTCAAAGAAGTTGTTAGACTTGAATTTTATAAATTTAGTTGTTTTATTAGACTTTCTTATCTCAATTAAATCATCAGCATGTAGCAACTTGGACTCGTAACCATCGTAGGTTGCTATTACCTCATCATCTTGAGTTTTTTTACTAGTCTCAACCTTAACTAATATTTCATCACTAGCATTTAGGATGATACTTCTAGAGCTCAAAGAATGTGCACAAATCGGGGTTAGTATTATTACCTGATTATCAGGCTTTACTACAGGACCACCTGCTGAAAGGTTGTAACCTGTTGAACCTGTTGGGGTTGATATTAATATCCCATCACCTCTATATCTATTAGCAAATTGTCCGTTAACAAATACACTTAGGGATATAATCCTTGAAAAACCACTTCTTTCAATTACAACTTCGTTAAGGGCATTTGAAACATAAAGCTTTTCGTTGTTTCTTTTAACGCACCCTTCCAACATCATTCTATGTTCTAATGTATAGTCATCATTAAAAAGACTATCTAATGCATCATAAATATTATGAACCTCTATATCTGCCAAAAATCCTAAAGTGCCAATATTAATCCCTAGAATCGGTACATCAATATCTATTAGGTCGTGAGCTGCATGCAGTATTGTACCGTCCCCACCTAAGACTATGATACATTCTGTATCTTTTGGTATAGTATTAGTATCTGTATATAAACTACTACATACACCATCATGGCATTCTAATAACACACACTCTCTGTTATTCTCTTTTATATAGTTAACTACTTTATTAGTAACTTCAAAATTCTTGTCTTTACTTCTATTTATAATTAAGCAAAATTTGTCCATAAATAACTCCTATTGCAACTTACATGTAATAATATTAGCATACGGTTAATAATTTTACAAGTTTAATGTAGCATGAGACTCGTCTACTAAATCTTTGATATATTTAGCGATATCACTTAAGTTTGAGTTATCTACGTACTTTTGACATTCCTCTAAAGTAAGATCATCATATATGAAGTTGCTATTAATCTCATTTTCACTTTTCTGTAAATGTAATAAATATTCAATATTACCTTCTGGTCCGGTTATCGGAGAAAAATCTAAATTCAGTATTCTAAATCCAATACTTACCGCATGGATAATTATACTTTCTATTACTTCTTCATGGACCTTCCTGTCCCTAACTACACCCTTTTTTCCTACCTGGTCACGACCAGCTTCAAATTGTGGTTTAATTAGGCATACAACTTGGCCATTACTTGTTAGTAGATTTCTAACTGGAGTAAGAACTAATTTCAGTGAAATAAATGCCACATCTATAGATGCAAACTCTATTTCTTCATTAATATGACTCGGTTCAACATGACGGATATTGGTTTTTTCCATTACAACAACCCTCTCGTCTTGTCGTAACTTCCATGCTAGCTGATTAGTCCCTACATCAACAGCATAAACCTTCTTAGCATTATTTTGAAGCATACAATCGGTAAATCCACCAGTTGATGAACCTACGTCCATACAAGTCTTACTTGATAGGTCAACACCAAACTTTTCTATTGCTTTTTCAAGTTTAAAGCCTCCACGGCTAACGTATTTCAAAGGTTGACCTTTTATTTGAATATCAACGTTCTCATCGAATAAGGTTCCTGCTTTAGTCTCCTTTTGGCCATTAACAAGGACATTCCCAGCCATTATAATCGCCTTGGCCTTTTGACGAGAACTTACTAGATTTTTATTTACTAACAATATGTCTAATCTTTCTTTCATAGATATTGGATTTAATTTCATAGTTTAGAGGAAATTAAATCCATCACACCGCCTTAATCTCTATTAATATAAAGGGTTGAACTCTTACAACAACTCTTACAACAACTCTTTCATTTACTTATACCAGTAACTATCTGTTTGCTTTTTAAAAGCACATGAAAAACATTCTACTTCTTATTATATAAACTTCTAACTATAGTTTCATAAATAGACTCAGCATCTAATCCTAGATACTCTTTTAATTCACTAGGACTTCCTTGTTCTATGAAACTATCCGGTATAGATATATTAATTTGCCTTACCCTATTAAAATTATTATTGATTAAAAATGATGAAACCTTTTCACCAAATCCACCAGACTTAACATTTTCTTCTAGGGTAACCCATAGATTACACTTTGAGCCATACTCACGAAGTAAGTCTTCATCTATAGGTGATGCAAATCTTGCATTAACTAGTGTAGACTTTATTCCATTTTCCTTTAACATATCTCTTACTAATACAGCTGTTTCAACCATACTTCCAAGGGCTATAAGGAGTACTTCTTGGTCACTATCTTCATAGATAACCTCAGCTTTTCCATATTCAATTGGTTTTCTAAAGCCTTCTAGTCCCTCATAAGCATTACCCTTAGGATATCTTATTGCTAAAGGTCCCCTATAATCACTAGCAAACTTTAGCATATCTACAAGCTCATACTTATTTTTAGGGGCCATAACTGTCATATTAGGCATGTGGGATAAAAATGATATGTCAAAAACTCCTTGGTGGGTTTCTCCATCTTGTCCTACAAGACCTGCCCTATCAATAGCAAAGGTAACTGGTAGATTGTTAATACAAACATCATGTAGTATTTGATCGTATGCTCTTTGTAAAAATGTTGAATATATAGCAACAACTGGTTTCATATCACATTTTGCCATTCCAGCTGCAAATGTAACACAGTGTTCTTCTGCTATTCCTCCATCAAAGAACCTATCAGGAAATTCTTTGTTGAATTTTTCTAGACCAGTTCCATATGGCATAGCTGCAGATATTGCTACTATTTTATCATTTTCCTTTCCTAGGTCCACGATAGTTTCTGAAAATACTTGTGTATAGGTTGTCTTATTATTTTGCTTTGTGGCATTGCCAGTTTTAATACTAAATGGTCCTACCCCATGAAATCTATCAGGTTCTTTTTCTGCATGAGGGTAACCCTTGCCCTTTTTTGTCTTTACATGCAAAATAACAGCACCCTTAGCCTTGTAAGCACTATTTAATGCTGTAAGTATTTCATGAATGTTATGGCCATCAATTGGTCCGATATAGGTTAAGCCCATATCCTCAAAAAGCATACCTGGTATGAATAGTCTTTTTATAGAATCCTTCGACTTCTTAATAGTACCTATGGCACTATCACCTGCAGGTAACTTATTCAGAGTGTTTTCTATATACTGTTTAAAGTTGTAATACTTAGTATCTGTACGTAGTTGGCCTAGGTAATTAGCCATTCCACCGACATTTTTAGATATAGACATATCATTGTCATTTAGAACAATAACTAAGTTTGACCTTAGTCTTCCTGCATTGTTCAAAGCCTCGAAAGCCAGTCCACCAGAAAGGGCCCCATCACCTATAACTGCAGTAATTTTATTATTATCCCCCTTAATATCTCTAGCTCTAGCCATACCTAAGGCCAGTGATATAGATGTTGAACTATGACCTGTATTAAAGGGGTCACAATCACTTTCCTTAGTCCTTGGAAAACCGCTTAGCCCCTTAAACTGCCTTAGAGTAGAAAAACCATCTTTTCTTCCTGTGAGTATTTTATGGGTATAAGCCTGATGGCCTACATCCCAAATTAACTTGTCCTTAGGAAAATCCATTAAAAGATGAAGTGCAATGGTTAGTTCAACTACACCTAGATTAGAAGCTAAGTGGCCTCCAGTCTTACTGATGTTTTTTATTAAGAACTTCCTTATTTCCCAGGCTAGTTGTCTATAGTCTGTTGGTTGTATACTTTTTATATCATTAGCTTCTTTTATTCTATCTAAAATTTCAGACAAAATCTCACCCTCATTTCTGCATTAACTACTTGTCTCTGTTAATTAACATATTTATTAAATCATATAAAAATGGGTTAGATATTCCAAGCTGCTTGTAAATATCTAAACTCTTTTTAGAGTAATAAGCCACTTCTTCTTTTGCTTTATCTAGTCCAAGTAGTGAGACATAAGTAATTTTTTCATTTCTTTGGTCACTTAAGACTGGTTTGCCTAGTTGTTCTGTTGTAGAAGTAACATCAAGCACATCATCTTGTATTTGGAAGGCAAGTCCTATATTGGTTGCCATCTCTTCTACAAGGGCAACTTCCTCTTTACTTGCTCCTGCAAGAATTGCCCCAATCATCATAGAAGCTTGAATTAGAGCCCCAGTCTTTAAAGTATACATGTGGTTTAGTTCTTCTACAAGTTTTTTCTTGTTTTGGTCTGTGATTGTTTGTCCTTCAAGTATGCAAGTGTCTATTACCTGTCCACCTATCATCCCATAAATTCCTGACTTTTTGCCAAGAACCTGTAAACTTTCAATAATTCTATCTTTATACTGGCTATCTGCGGTTTTAAAATATGCCCCAGTAGCTGTTTCAAAAGCATAATTTAATAACCCGTCCCCTGCCAAAATACCGATAGTTTCTCCAAACTTTACATGGGTTGTTTCCTTTCCCCTTCTATATTCATCATTATCCATAGCTGGCAAATCATCATGAACTAGAGAGTAAGAATGAATAAATTCAATTGCCATCATAAATGAATGAACTATATCCATGTCTTTTCCACCAAATGAAAGAAAGGTCTCCATCATAAGCATTGGCCTAATTCTTTTGCCTCCGCCCAATACGCTATAATTCATAGCTTCAAATATTACCTTTTGCTCCCCTTCTTCCCTTGGAAGATAATCACTTATTACTTCTTCTATATAATCAATTTTCTCTTTTAAGATATTATTGAAATTTTCGGTTTTATATGTGTACATAATTTTCTCCGTAAGTCTAAAAAGTTAGAATTAGTCTAACTTAAGAATTAATTAAATTGTCTACTTAGTCTAATTATTCCCTTGTTTCTATCTCGTTACTATTTTCACCTAATATAATAAGTTGCTTTTCAACCTTATCTATTGCATCGTTACAATTTTTAAGCAGTTTCATTCCGTCTTTATATAGTTTAAAGGACTCTTCTAATGTAATGTCCTCTCCTTCAAGGTCTTTTATGATTTTTTCTAATTCTTTAAATGAAGCTTCTAAAGATTTATTTTCATCGGACATTTTATATTCGCTCCTTCTTTGTCTTTTCATTTACTGTAGCCTTAATTTCACCATCTATAACAGATACCATAATTTCGGTACCAACATCAACCTTATCTATAGTATTAACAACTTGGTCTTTATCATTAACTACAAGTGAATATCCTTGATTTAGTTTCTTTAATGGTGAAAGACCTTCTATTCTTTCTATATAAATAGCAAGCTTGTGCCTCTTGCCTTGAATTATCATCTTCATAGTCTGGTCTAACATTTGTTCTAAATCTAGCAGATATTGTCTCTTTTGGCGTAGCTGGTATAAAGGATTGACATGGGATAGACGAGCCTCTAAGTATTTTAGTTCATTTCGATATTGGATAATCTTATTACTTACTTTGCTAGTAAGGGTCTTATTATAATAATCGATTTGGGCCATAATCTCCCTAATATCAGATATGGCAAGTTCTGCTGCCGCAGATGGAGTCGGTGCCCTAAGGTCTGCAACAAAGTCAGCTATGGTAACATCTGTTTCGTGGCCAACAGCTGATATTATTGGAGTCTTACAAGCAAATATTGCCCTTGCAACAATCTCCTCGTTAAAGGCCCATAGATCCTCTATAGAACCACCACCTCTACCTACTATAATAGTATCTAGTCCCATCTGGTCTAGGGTCTTTATTCCCCTAGCTATAGTTATAGCCGCTCCCTCACCCTGAACCTGGGCAGGATAGAGTATTAGCTGAACATAAGGGTTCCTTCTATTTGCGATATTAACAATATCTTGAATGGCTGCACCTGTGCTAGCTGTTACAATTCCAACCCTTTTAGGATAGGCTGGTATCTTCTTCTTTAAGTCCGGACTAAATAAACCTTCTTTTAGAAGGGCCTGTTTTAACTCTTCGTATTTTTGATACAAGGCTCCCTCTCCGTCTAAGGTGATTCTATTAACATATAATTGGTAGGAACCTGACTTTTCATATACGCCAATGCTTCCAAAAGCAATTACGCTTTGACCTTCTTTTAGTTGAAAATTAAGTCCATTAACCCTTTGGCCCCTAAACATAACAGCCGAAATCTGGCCTCCTGCATCCTTCAAGGTGAAATATATATGGCCTGAAGAATGATACTTGCAGTTTGATACTTCACCTTTTATATAGATACTGTTTAATCTGCCATCCCTTAAAAAAATCTCTTTAATAAGAGAATTGACTTCTGATACTTTGTAGGGTTCATTTCGTCTTTCATAAAGTATGTTGTCCATAAACTTCCCTTCTGTTTCTATTTGCTTAATTAAGTAATTTTGCTAGAACTCCATTAACAAATGAACCAGATGTTTCTTCTCCAAACTTCTTTGCAATTTCAACAGCTTCATTAACTGATACTACATCTGGTATAGTCTCATCAAATTTAATTTCATAAACTGCAATTCTCATTACAGTAAGGTCAACCTTACCCATTCTATTAAGGTTCCAACCTGTTGAAATACTTGATATAGTTTCATCTATCTCATCTAACTTCTCAAGTATTTTACTAAACTTACTTCTTAGTTCTTCAATGTCTTTATCCCTAAAGCCTTTAAGTTCTTTCTCATAGGCCTCTAAATCATCTTCACCTAAATCTTTAGATGATTCAAAATATAAATCTACTTGTTCTAATAATTCCTCTTTCTTATGGAATTCTTTACGAAATAACATTATAAACAAATGTTCTCTTGCTTGTCTTCTTGTCATATTGCCTCCAAAAAATTGTATGAATTATAAACTCATAACGTAAAAATGGCTGTTACAAAGCTACTCACAGATGCGTCAAAAACTATTCACATACTTATACCACCAAGTGGTATAACGCAAATGTATAAATTAAGAGCCTTGCAACAGTCCCACATCCCTACCCATTCCATACATTCCGTATGTCTTTCCTATTGTAAGTAATTAGATATATGGTGTTACTTGTTTATGCGTTTTTATCTACATTAACACTAGCAATTCTTATATTAACTCCAGATACACTAAGTCCTGTCATAGTTTCAATTGCTGTTTTAACCTTGTCTTGTACTGCTTCAGAAACCTTAGGTATACTATAGCCATAGTCCACTTGTAAAGCTAGGTAAACCTCAACAATTTCATTGTCTAGTTCTATCTTAACTCCCTTAGATAGACTTTTCATACCTAACTTACTAATTAAGTCCTTAGTAATATTACCAGACATGGCTGCAACACCTTCCACTTCCGTAGCTGCAAGAGCTGCTATTGTTGCAATAACCTCATCAGATATTTTAACA
Source organism: Clostridiales bacterium (assembly GCA_012518885.1). GTDB lineage: Bacteria > Bacillota > Clostridia > Lachnospirales > Lachnospiraceae > JAAYRG01. The sequence continues at coordinate 18,674 of JAAYRG010000179.1, forward strand.
TTAAGAAGCTTATCGTCAACATGTATATCATAAGTATTTCTACCGTCTTGTTCTCTTACCAATTCCTGTTACCTCCTATATTAAGAAACATTTACTCTCTTCCATATTATTGATTTAATTATACCAAACTAAACAGCATTTGCAAACTTTTTCTTGATAAGACACTGGTGACGGAGTTTTTGTCTTATTTTATCGCAGCGTGATACGCAACGAATAAAATAAGACAAAAACTCCGTCACCAGTGTCTTCCCTATCCTAATATATGTAAATCAATCTGTCACAACAACAGGTGCAATTACGATTTCAGAAATATCAGCCCCAGTCTCACGTTTAGTTATATCCTCAATCTGTGCTACTTCTTGTTCAGTAAGACTTGCAGCATTTACAATTACATTTACACCCTTATCAGTTATACGCACAAAAGCGTCACTATAACCTTTAGCTTCTAATAAGGATTCTGTTGAGTTTTCTTTTTCTGAAATTGCTGTTAAGTTTATAATTTCTTGAGTAGCCTTAGACTTATCCGCCTCTGATACATTGGTGTTTTCTAAAATTTCCATAAGGATTTCTTTATTCTTAGCACGCATCTGTTCTCTTTCTACTCTTGAATTAATAAAGTAATCAGGAGATGCAGTGGTGCTAACTAGAATGGCCTCTCCTGGAGTACCTTGGTCCTTAGAATCTTCCTTACCACCTTGGCCGCTAGCTTCAACATCTGTTTGGTCAGTATCCTCTGTTTGAGAGTCAACTACTAACTCTCCTGTATCAGACACTTGCTGACCCTTGTCTTGATTGTCACTATCTAATATATTCTCTAAATCTGTACCTTCTTTTATTAAGTCTACTAAGTCACTATCTTCAAGCTTATCTGATGCTGTTTTGTCATCTGTATCGTAATCTACTACCTCACTTTTATTATTCTCATCTGCCAAATCATCTTGATTTCTTTGGGTAAAATTTAAGAAACCTGCAATCGCAATCATAACTGCTAGGGCTGTTATGATTATTTGATTTTTCTTAAAAATCTTCTTCATACTTACCTCCTATATGGATATTAATTCATCTTCATTACTTTTACTTTATGTGCGGGCACTCCAAATAATACCTGTACAGCTTCAATTATTTGGGATTTAATTTCTGCATTATTACCTCCTGTTGCAATTACTACAATTCCTTCAACCTCAGGCTCTAATTCTTTTAATATATATGGTGTTTTGGATCCATCTTCATTTTCAACTAATATCGTATTCTCGTCTTGATCGTGATTACTTGTAGTCCTCTTGCCTCCTTCTGCGTCATTTTCATCTACCCTTTCCGTTCGATATGGTTCATCTTTTAATACGATAAGTTCTTTTGAACCCTTTAATGTTATCATCACCTCTACCTGCCCTACGCCGTCTACCTTTCTTAAGACCTCTTCTAAACGTTCTTCAAGAGAATGAACATAAATCTCTGTCTTAGACCTATTCTTTGATATTGTAACTTCTTCATTTGCGTTATTTACTGGTGTAGATTCAGTTGTCTTTTTGTTATTTTTACTCTTGTTTGTCGCATTAGGCCATGAAAGTAATAATAGCAAAATTCCAACCATTAAAATAATCACAAAGTTGGAAGGCCCTATAGTCTTAATTAAACTTTGACTAACCTTTTGTTCTTTTATATTACCTTCATTCTTTCTACTAGTTTCCTTATTGTCTATATTTTCGCCCTTATCAAGTCTAGAACCTTTATCCAGACCAAAAATACTCTTAAAACTTATACCATTCTTCTCTTTTTTCTCTTCCATAGCTTCTCCTCTTTTAAGTAAACAGACATATTATGTTTAAAACAAACTTTTAGAACCTATTTAAACATTAATATCCCTGTATACTAATATTTATATTATCAAAGTCTACATTATAGAAGTCTGCCAAAAGATTTTTTATATAAATTTCTGTTTCTGATAGGTTATCAGTAAGCTCATCTTCTTCTTTTACATCATCACTAATTTCTATTTTTTCTATCTCAACTTTATCAATCTTATCTATAAGTTTAGATTCTTCTTGGTATGTATAGGCTGCTACTATATCTATCTCTTCTATTTGTCCAAAAGAATTACTGCTTTCATCTTCATTAACCCTTACATTAAAACTAGCAATATATAAATCTTCTTTTTCTAATAAACGAGCTGCATTATTTTTAATCTCTAACTTATATTCTTCAATAATAGATTTCATTTGTGACTGTTCTATCTTAATTAGGTCATTGTTAATATCTTGTGAATCAACCATGAATGTGTTTTTGTCAAAGTAGTAATCTATTTTCTTATCTATATCAAATATCTTTAATATAGGGCCTACCACAAGTATAATTAATATCATTCCTGAAACTAAGTTAATATATTTTTTGTATGAAGAACTTCCTATTAAATTATTAATAATAGAAATTAGGACTAAAAAGTAAACTATAGACTTTACCCAGTTATATATCTCTTCCAATAATAGTCACCACCCTCATGAGTATCAAAGGCACAGCCTATGTTGTTGATATTGCAATTATTGTTATTGTAATTATGAATAATACAAGTCCTACAAATACTGTATTAAACAATAAAGTACAGGCATCTGCTGTTACACAAATACAGTTTATTAAGCGCTTGTCAGATATGGGTTGAATTACAGCTGCACTTACTTTATATATTAGACTAGTTACACCCATCTTTAATAAGGGAACTGCACAAATTATAATTATTATGACCATCCCAGCAAGGCCTATGGCGTTCTTTAACAAGACACTAGCACTAATTACACTTTCTGCAACTCCACCTATAACATCTCCAAGTCCAGGTATAACTTTTGCTACTTTTAATATGCCATTTTTCTTTAATCTATCAGCTACAGGACTTATAAGGCCACTAGTTGCGTTAAGAGTAATAACTAGAGTAAGTAGGGTTTTTAAAAGCCAACTAACTCCATCTGATAGTAAGTCAGACAACTTAGATAGCATGTCCTCCTTAGATAGGTTATTAGCAATTGCTATTATGAAATGTATATTAATCATTGGGATTATTAACTTTAGAAGTACTATATCTATAAATGTAATTAAAAATAATGTAGATTGATAATACACATAGGAGGTGGCTGAACCAGTGCTAAATGCTAGAGCCATTATATATGTAGGAACAAGTACTTTCATAAAGTCTAGGAGTTTGTTTATAGATTCATATGCTATATTTGAAACTGTTACAAAGGAAGTTGTCAAAATAGCAAATAACATAAGGTATGTAACATAAAAGCCAGTGTCTGCTACTTGATTGTTTTTAAATGCTAGAGAAACATTAGTAAAAATTGCTGCAATAATTGCAATTGCTATGATGGCTGTAAAACCTTCAATATTACTTCTAATTTCTCCTAGAATCCCATTTTTAATTTCAAGTAGAACCTGCTCAAATGATAGGTTACTATCTCCTCTTATAAGCTCACCCACAAGCTTCCCAAAGTCAAAATCGTTCTTGTCTTTAAAAATATCATCAACAACATCTTGGATTTCATCATAGTCTAAATTGTTATATCCATATACACTCTTAGAATCAAATAAGAATAGTAAAATGAGTATAACAATCATCTTCTTGAAATCCCATTTTTCTTTAATTACCTTTAACATATTTAGGTCTCCTAAACTGTAAGAAATTCATTGATAGTATCTAGTAAGGCCATAAGAATTGGCATCCCAGTTGCAAGTATAGTAAGCTTGCCAAACAAGTCTATTTGGTTTGCAACAGCATTATAATTACAGTCTTTACAGATATTGGAAGCTATTTCAGAAACCAAGGTAATACCAATAATTTTGATAAGTATAACTATATAGTTTTCATTGATTGATATATAATCTTGTATTTTATTAATAGCATCAATAATTATTTGAAGTTTTGGTATTCCAAGAGACATTATAAGAAAACATCCTGCTACGCTAATAAGGATCGCAAATTCCTCCCTGGTCTTCTTAAACAGCAAGGCCATTAAGCAAACAACGATTCCAATTAGGGCAATACTTACCATAGTATCAATTCCTTTCTTAACTTAAGCTTTATTAAGACGAAAGCCATATCCTTTGCTAATATTACAAATATAAGAGGTCAGTAACCGTATTAAATAAGTCTGCTATATATGGAACAATCCAAAGTAATACAACAACTAGCCCCGCCATAGTTACAATCCAAGTTAACTCATCTCTTCCACTTTGCTTTAATACTGAATTTAAAACTGAAACCAGTATACCCACTCCAGCAATTTTTAATATTAAACTGATTTCCATGTAATCCTCCTTTATGGTAGTTCTTTTACAGTAAAATAATTGTAATAAAGATTCCACCCATTATCCCAAGTGAATTATATAAATGTGTCCTCTCCTTAACACTTTCAGATAGCTCGCTAATTGTTCTATCTATTTGTTCAAGGTATAAATCAAGGGTGTTTATTTGCATGGTCTTGTCAAGGTAGCCAATACTATCTCCTAGTTGGTTTAACAGAGCGTAATCTTCTTTTACTAGGGAAGTGTGCATTAAATACTCCTTAACTCCTTTTTTCCAGATAGATGCAAATGACTCACCTTTTAAGTCTAAAAGCTGTTTACTGATATTTTCTAAAAACTCCTTATATGTACCATCATGTCTTTTTGATAATGTTTGCACTGCCTCTGGAAGTGGTGTATTTGCAAACTCTATATCTCCTCTAAGTAGTATAAGTAACTTTTTAAGTTCCTTTAGGTTATCTATCCTAGTTTTTAGTTCGCTTGAAAAATAAAAACCAAGCATACTACATGAAGATATAACCAGTACAGCACCTATTAATTTATTCATTTGAACAACCCCTTTTGCCTTATAATATTTATAGTAAATATTTATATTTAATAATTGATTAATTAATACAGGTATTTGTATTTCAGGAATTGATATATTAATAAGTTTTATTAATATATCTTTAGTCCTTCTTTATCATAAATACCTTCAACATGTCCAATTTCTGATTCATTGTTTAGTATGATATATCTTTCAAATAGCTTCTTTTTTATTAATTCATCTAGGATTGGTTTGTTTTTTATATCTTCAATAGAGTTTCCATGAACAGTAGCGATTAGTTTACACCCACAATTCATTACATATTTAATAGCCTTAATATCTTCATCAGATCCAACCTCATCAACTGCTATTACTCTTGGTGACATGGACCTAATTAACATCATCATCCCTTTAGCTTTTGGACAGCAATCTAATACATCTGTACGAATCCCTAGGTTATTCTGGGGGACACCCATGTAACAGGCTCCTATTTCAGACCTTTCATCTACCACCCCAACTATTAAGCCTTTATTACCCCGAGCTCCATCAGATAATTGCCTTATAATATCCCTAAGTAGGGTTGTTTTACCGCACCTAGGTGGTGAAATAATTAAAGTATTAAAACACCCTCCTACACCATCATATAAATATGGCATAACCTTATCTGCACACCCTTCAATCTGGTGAGATAATCTTATGTTTATAAATGAAATATATTTCATACTTCTAATCTTTTCATTATCTAGGATTACCTTTCCGCTAATACCAATCCTATGGCCTCCCGCTATAGTAATAAATCCTTGCCTTATTTCATCTTCAAAGGCATAGAATGAAAAGTTACTTATATATTCCATGGTTTCCTTTATTTCGTTAATATCTATATAAAATGCATTCTTAATACTATCACTTAACCTACCATCACAATCAACAATATATTCCTTATTGTCATATATGATAAACAAGGGAGAATTCGCCCTTAATCTTATCTCTTGAAGTAGTTCATAATTAATATCAAGCCTTGATAGTAATGTTCTTATTTTTGATGAGAAAATTTTAAGTAGTTCCTCTTTCTTTATCATTATCTCTTCCTCCTTAGAACAATATATGTTTGTCCCAAAAAAATATAACTACCTAGGATAAGTTTCTATTAAATTTAGAACACTAGTCCCTTGAAAAAGTAATAGTTTATATTGGCAAACTACTTGCTTGACTTTACAAGTTGATAGTGATACAAAAGTATTAATAATTAAGCTAAAGTAATCTTTGATGGTTTTTATACTTGTTAAGAGAAAGGATATGATTATGGAATACGGATTATTAGGTGAGAAGTTAGGACACAGCTATTCGAAAATTATTCATGAGAAACTTGCTAACTATGAATATAATTTAATAGAGCTAAGTAAAGATGAGCTTGATACCTTCTTAAAGGAGAGAAACTTCAAGGGAGTTAATGTTACTATTCCTTATAAGACTACTGTAATACCTTATTTAGATGAGCTTGATGATAGTGCAAGAAAAATTGGTGCAGTTAACACTATAGTAAACAAGGCCGGTAAACTTAAGGGTTATAATACAGATTATTACGGCTTCATATACACTCTTGACCATCACAAGGTTAAGGTTAAAGATGAGAAAATAATAGTCATAGGTAATGGCGGTGCTGCTAAGGCTATTATTGCTGCCTTAGAAGCATTACAAGCAAGAGAAATTATAGTAGTAGGTCGTACCCTACGTGATAGAACCATTTCATACGAAGAATGTTACAAAAACCACACCAATGGAAAGGTAATTGTTAACTGTACGCCTGTGGGCATGTATCCTAACATAGACGAGAGTCCCTTAAACCTTGAAAACTTCAGTTCTTGTACTCATGTTGTAGACCTAATCTATAACCCAGGAGAGACAAAACTATTAAAAGAAGCTAGAGAAAAAGGAATAATCGGAGTAAATGGTCTAGATATGCTCATTGCCCAAGCTAAAGTTGCAGCTGAATACTTTTTGGATACCAAGATAGATAACTCTAAAATCCAAACAATTAAAGAAGAACTTATGCATCATTTTTAAATATTACAAAATTAGTAAGGTTATAGGTGGTAATTTCACCTATAACCTTATATTTATGTAATAGATAGAAAGCTTTTTTAATCTTTTAGCCTTTAAATCAAAATAAATAAGTAATACTTTTAACAGTTTTGTAATATTTTCTTGATATTTTCGTATTATAGTAGTATAATACACTTAATTCAAAAAAAAGCCCGCGTTTTGGTACTCATTACTACACTGAATCAACTAGAAAACTAGCTGAGTAGCAAAATTAATCGCTGTACAAAGGATGGTTTTTAGAATTTATATTTTATGTAACCCTAAAACAAAGGCTTAAGAAAGATTTAATACAGTTTATCTAGTACATGATAAACTAAGGCTAATCGAGGAGATGGAATTGAAAGAGAAATTTATAAAAAATAAAAACAAGATATTAATTATTCTTGCTTTTATTCTATCATTATCAGGAGTAGTTGTTCTTGCAGAAGTAACTAGTAAAGATGATAACAATACTGCACAGGAACAAGAAGCTAGGATGTTAGAAGCTTCTATCTTAAAATCAAAAGATAATGATACAGACAATGTAACTGATAATTTATCAAGTATTGACTCACAAGAAGAAGTTAATCAAAATAACGATATTACTCAAGAAGATACTAAATTAGAAACATCTAGTGAAGAAGCGGCAGAGCAAGTAGTAATAAGTAGTGAAGATTTAGAAATTTTAGCTTATGAAGAAGCTCTCCTAATAGAAAAACAAATTGAATTAGATAAAGCTTATCAATTAGAACAAGCAGCTATAAATGCTAAGATAGTTCCTAACAAATATAAAGAAGTAAGTTTTAACAAGATAGGAACTCAGTCAGCAGCAGATGTTCAAATAGGAATATCAACAGCTAATAACTTTGTTAATATTAGAGAGTTACCAAGTGAAGAAGGTAAGGTACTTGGAAAACTATATAATAACGAAGCAGCTGCTATTTTAAGTGTAGAAAATGGATGGGCTTTAATTGAATCAGGTAGCGTTAAGGGCTATGTAACAACTGAATACCTTAATATGGATTTAACTAAAGATGAAGTTGTTGAAAGTGTTGG
>JAAYRG010000180.1 GCA_012518885.1 Clostridiales bacterium
AATAAAGGTACCATTAGGGACAAAATTGGATTGTAGTATGATGCTACTCATATAAAATCACCCTTCTTTATCTTTAATATCATTATATCATAGGAATTTTAATAAAGAAATAGATGAAAAGGGTGGGGAAATACACAAGAGACCATTGTGGATAATGTGGATAAGTTGACAAATGAGTTTGTAAAAAAGTGTAACCTAGGGATGAAAAGCCCAGTAATTACGTAAAAATCAAAAGGATTTGTAATATTTGTGTAAATTTAATGTAATAAATAGAAATCCACAATCTTATCCAAAGAAAATTGTTGATAAGATTGTGGATAATGTGGACAACTATATTCCGAGGAGAGATTCTCCTATATTTACAACGTCTCCGGCACCCATAGTTATCAACAAGTCGCCGTGAGTACATTTTTCTAAAATAAAATTCTCTATTTCATCAAAACTTTCGTAATAGTGAACTTCATTTCCAAGTTCTTGCAGTTTTAACATTAAATCCTTAGATGAAATATCTCCAGGATCCTTTTCCCTAGCTGCATAGATATCAGTTAATATAATAACATCAGCCATAGACAGTTCTTTAGCGAATTCATTTAAAAAGGTCTTTGTTCTTGTATAAGTATGGGGCTGAAAAACTAGGTAAATAGACTTATGTGGATAGTTTTTTGCAGCAGTTAGGGTGGCCTTTATTTCGGTAGGATGGTGGGCATAGTCATCTATTATAGTGACTCCACCTATTTGCCCCTTATATTGGAATCTTCTTTGGGTACCTTCAAAGGAAAGAATTCCCTGCTTGATTTTATCAAGTGAGATATCTAGGTAGCGAGCCATGGCAATACAAGGAAGGCTATTGGAAATATTATGGGCTCCAACGACACCTAACTTTATGTGGTCAATATATTCACCATCTACTACTAGGTCATAGCTACCCCTACCAAATTCATCATAGCTAATATTAGTTGCATAATAATGGTGTAGCCCATTATCAATAGGACTTTCTTGGGATTCTAGACTATAAGTTATAACATCACACTCTAAGTCTTTTGTAAAATATCCTACATTATCAATGTCTCCGTTAATAATTAATAATCCATCTTTTGGAATTCTCTCTGCAAATGCCTTAAAAGATGAACGAATATTATCTATACTCTTAAAATAGTCTAGGTGTTCGGCCTCAACATTTAGTATTATACCTATCCTTGGGTTAAATTTAAGAAAACTATTAGTATATTCGCAGGCTTCAGTTATGAAGTGTCCACTACTACCTATCCTAATATTACCGCCAATGTTATTTAAGATACCTCCTACAGATATTGTAGGGTCTAAGTCGCCTTCTAATAAGACTAAAGACATCATAGAAGTGGTTGTTGTTTTACCGTGGGTTCCAGCAACGGCAATAGGACAAGAGTAGTTTAACATAATCTGCCCTATAAGCTGAGCGCGGTCAATAGTAGCAATTCCTGATGAAATCGCTGCTTGATATTCTGGATTATCTTCTTTAACAGCTGAAGTATATACCACTAAATCAATATCTGAACTGATATTATCAGCCTTTTGTCCATAAATAATTTTAATGCCAAGATTTTCTAAACGGCTTGTATTTTTACTTTGCTTAACATCAGAGCCAGTAACTTCAAAATTCATAGTATGTAAGAGTTCAGCTAGTCCGCTCATACTAATTCCACCAATACCAATAAAATGTACTTTTATAGGTTTACTTAAATCAACTTTATACATATTGCACATCCAATCTCTATTCTTTTCAAAGTGTATTAAACTATAGTTTCGTATTGCCATAAAAATGTAATTATGTTTCAAAGCAATATTATATTTTATTACTTTGATATTGTTATTATAACCTTTTTATCCTAAATTACAATTGCTTTTTACTATAGTACACAAGGTTTGTTAGGTATTTCACAAAGATTACCTGTGATTTTATGTCTTTAATAAAATATGCTATTAATTAGGGCTAGGTAAGGCAAGAGAAAAAATTTAACATAAATTGTAAGATATCTCAAAAAATTACAAATCTATTTTAGAATACTAGTGTTAGGCCACAGTTATACCGTATAATAATTGTAGCTTGTGCACAGTTTGAATAGTTATTATTATTCCTTTATTTAAACTTGTGGTAAAATAAGAATAAATTTTAAGAAAATTTGGTAAAAATATTTCTTTTTTTGATGATAGATGCTATACTATACCTATAAGTCAGATGCACTTAAATATTTTCTATATTACTTATGAAAAATACATAAAGGGGGATTTATTATGGAAATAACAGATGTGCGAGTACGCAAAATAAATAAAGAGGGAAAGATGAAAGCTGTTGTGTCAATTACGTTAGACGGTGATTTTGTGGTGCATGATATTAAAGTAATTGAAGGCGAGAAGGGATTGTTTATAGCAATGCCTAGCCGTAAAGCAGGGGACGGGGAATACAGAGATATCGCACACCCTATTAACTCAGAGACTAGACAAAAAATCCAAGACATAATTTTGGAAAGTTACCATAATGTATCTGACGAAGTAGAAAGTAAAGAAGATAATGGATCTGACAACGAAGTTAATAATGAATCTGAAGATTAGAACTAAATTAAATTTTTTTAAACTCTAAAATATTAGTTTTATTGAAGAAGAGCAAGATATCATCCATAAATGGTTATGATATCTTGTTTTTTTGCGTATAATTATATTGCCTTTCAAATTACATTACCTTATAATGTTTTAATAACCTTAAGAACTTTTTATGGCTTTTAGCCTGAAAAGTATAGGAAATTTTAATTGAAATAGGCGCTTAACTAACCATGGGAATCATAACAGCTATTAATAGCATAATAAGGTTATGACTTTCATGGTCTAATCTGTTGTCAAAAAAAAGAAGAGGAATGATGATATGTATATAATAGTGGGGCTAGGTAATCCTGGTCGTAAATATATTGGGACAAGACATAATATAGGATTTGATGCAATTACTAGACTATCTGATGATTTTAATATTTCTTTAAATATAAATAAACACAAGGCAATATGTGGAGCTGGCTATATAGCAGGACAAAAGGTCCTTCTTGCACAACCTCAGACATATATGAACTTAAGTGGTGAGAGTGTAAGGGCCCTAGCTGATTTTTATAAGGTGGCTCCAGAAAATATTATAGTTATATACGATGACATTAATTTAGAAGAAGGCCAATTAAGGATAAGAAAAAGTGGGTCTGCTGGTGGACATAACGGAATAAAGAATATTATTCAGCATCTAGGAACAAAAGACTTTCCTAGAATAAGAATAGGAGTTGGCCAAAAGCCCGAGGAATGGGATTTAGTAGACTATGTTTTATCTAAGTTTTCTGATGAAGAAAATAAGATAATGCGTATAGCCTTAAAGAATGCTTCAGATGCAACTAAGGTCCTTATAGAAGAAGGTATAACCGCAGCAATGAATCTTTATAATAGAAGAGTTGATTTAGGTTAGGAGTAATAAATTGAGAACATTTTTTAGTCCTTTACAGGAATTAAATGAATTTAGTGAAGTACTGGATAATTTAAAGAAGAAGAGTACCCCTATACAAATTACAGGTTGTATAGATTCACAAAAATGCCATTTTATAAGTGGGCTTAGTGAGGGTTTTCCTTGGAAGTTAATAATTACTTATGATGAGATTAAGGCCAAAGAAATATATGAAGACTACTTGTTGTTTGACAAGGACGTGTATTTATATCCAGCTAAGGATATTATTTTCTATAGTGCCGATATTCATGGTAATGCCATAATCAATGATAGGCTTAAAATTCTTAGAAGACTTATTGAAAAAAAGCCTACAACTATCATTACTACAATAGACAGTGGTATGGATAAAATCTTACCTCTTAAAGCTATTGAAGATAGTATTATAAGAATAAGTGAATCTAGTACTATAGAACTAGGCGACTTATCTTCCCAATTAGTAAAAATGGGCTATGAAAGATTAGGCCAAGTAGAAAGGCCAGGAGAGTTTGCCATAAGGGGTGGAATTATAGATATATTTTCACCGAGTGAAGAGAATCCTATTAGGATTGAGCTATGGGGAGATGAAGTTGATTCAATTAGGTATTTTGAAGTTGATAGTCAGCGGTCCGTTGAGAATATAGAAGATATAGTAATATATCCTGCCTCAGAATATTTACTAGATGCAGATACAATAAAGGCAGGGCTTTCTAAGATTGAAAAAGAAAAGGAAGAACAGGTTAAGAAGCTACGTTCAGAAATGAAAACGGAAGAGGCTTATCGTTTAAAGAGTACTGTAGAAGAGTTTTCCAACAATTTAGAGAATTTTTCAGGCTATGTTGGGATAAATAGCTATGTAGAGTATTTTTACAATGATACTGTTTCCCTATTTGATTATTTTAGGAATGATAATTCAATTATCTTTGTTGATGAACCGAGTAGGGTTATAGAAAAAGCAGAGGCTATTGAGACAGAATTTAGAGAAAGTATGATTAATAGGCTAGAAAAGGGCTATGTTCTATCTGGTCAAGTTGATGCTATATTTTCTTATAGAGAATTAATAGCTATCTTACACCAAACCAATCTTTTGCTTATTAGTACAATGGACTCAAGGAAGTCAGAGTTTAATGTAAAAGACAAATTTAACGTAACAGTCCGTTCAGTAAATCCTTATAATAATAATTTTGATATGCTTGTTAAGGATTTGGGTAAATGGAAGAAAGATGGATATAGGATACTCTTGTTATCAAGTTCAAAAACAAGAGCTATGAGACTAAGCGACAATTTGCAACAAGAGGGTTTGAATGCCTTTTACACTAAGGACCTAGATAGGGAAGTTAGGGAAGGGGAAATAATGGTTTCCCAAGGAAGCCTTCATAGGGGCTTCGAGTATCCATTTGTTAAATTTGTTATTATATCTGAAAGTGATATATTTGGTCGCCAAAAGAAAAAGAAAAAAAGAAAGCGTAGTAGCCATGAAGGCAAGAAAATACACAGTTTTGCTGAGCTTTCTTACGGGGATTATGTTATACATGAGAACCATGGACTTGGTATATATAAGGGGCTTACAAAGCTTGAAGTTGATGGTATAGAAAAGGACTATCTAAAAATCGAATACGGAGACGGCGGGGTCCTTTATATACTTGCAACAGCCTTAGACTTGCTACAAAAGTATGCAAGTAGTGATAGCAAAAAACCTAAGTTAAATAAATTGAATTCTCCTGAATGGAAGAAGACTAAAACTAGGGTAAAGGGTGCAGTTAAGGAGATTGCTAAGGAACTAGTAGAGTTATATGCAATTAGAAGTCAAAGGCCAGGATACCAGTACAGTCCCGATACAGTTTGGCAAAAAGAGTTTGAAGAAACATTTCCATATGATGAGACAGAAGACCAACTAAAGGCTATAGAAGATACAAAAAGAGATATGGAAAGTAAAAAGATTATGGACCGCTTAGTTTGTGGTGACGTTGGTTATGGAAAGACTGAGATAGCTATAAGGGCTGCTTTTAAGGCTGTAATGGATGGCAAGCAAGTGGCATTCCTTGTGCCAACAACAATATTAGCCCAGCAACATTATAATAACTTCTCCCAAAGGATGAAGGACTACCCTATAAATGTAGACCTCTTATCCCGATTTAAGTCACCGGCAGAGCAAAAGAGAACAATAGAGAAAATTAAAAAGGGTAGGGTAGATATAATTATTGGTACCCACCGTTTATTATCAAAAGATATTATTTATAAGGATCTTGGTTTACTTATTATTGATGAGGAACAAAGATTTGGTGTTGCCCATAAGGAGAAGATTAAGCAAATTAAGTCTGATATTGATGTCCTTACTTTAACGGCTACACCTATACCTAGGACCCTTCATATGAGTTTAATTGGTATTAGGGATATGAGTATCCTAGAGGAACCTCCAGTAGATAGGTACCCAATTCAAACCTATGTTTTAGAAAGAAATGATGAAATAATTAGGGAAGCTATAAACCGTGAGTTGGCAAGGGATGGACAAATTTACTATGTCTATAACCGAGTTAAGGATATCGACGAGCTAGCTAGTAAAATTAGAAAAATTGTTCCTGATGCAACAGTAGCTGTAGCCCATGGCCAGATGAGTGAAAAAGAGCTAGAGAGGATTATGTTTGACTTTATCAACAATGATATTGATGTCTTAGTGGCTACAACAATTATCGAAACTGGCCTTGATATACCTAATGTTAACACAATAATTATAGATGATGCAGACAGACTTGGACTTTCTCAGTTATATCAGCTAAGAGGAAGAGTTGGTCGTTCTAATAGGACCTCATATGCATTCTTAATGTATAGAAGAAATAAGGTCCTTAAAGAAATAGCAGAAAAAAGGCTACAGGCAATAAAAGAGTTTACCGAGCTAGGTTCAGGGATAAAAATTGCTATGAGGGACCTACAAATAAGAGGAGCAGGTAATATACTTGGAGCAAGCCAAAGTGGTCATATGGAGGCGGTAGGTTATGACCTTTATGTTAAGATGCTTAATCAGGCTATTAAGGAGATGAAGGGAGATTATTCTGATAAGGATATCTTCGATACTACTGTAGATATGAATGTTGATGCATTTATCCCAAGTAGGTATATCACTAATGAGTCTGAGAAACTAGATATTTATAAGAGAATAGCTGAAATAGAAAACGAAGAAGAATTTTTCGATATGCAGGATGAGCTTATTGACAGGTTTGGAGATTTACCTGAATCAGTTAATAATCTATTAAAGATAGCCCTCCTAAAATCAGAGGCACATGATGCCTATATTACTGAGTTTACCTATCGTAACAATGTCATTAAGATGGTTATGTTTGAAAATGCTAAAATTCAGGTGGAAAGAATACCAGAACTAGTTGCTAAGTATAAACCTCGCCTAAAATTGCATCCAAGCCAACCCCCATACTTTACTTACACCTTTGAAGAGAAAAAGAAGGCAAGGCCTCATAGTATGGGCAGTCACTTTAGCAAGAAGACAAATAACCTTAAAGCAATTAAAGAAAAGTCAAACAAACAGGCTAAGGATAATAGTCATGATGTCTTTGAATTATCAAAGGCAATACTTGCTGACATTAAAGACTTGTTACTAGAAGAAAAATAAACTATACTTTAATTATTAATACTAAGATTGGAGATTGTTATGGGAAACAGCAAGATAAAATCTAATTATCTTGGCATCTTAATAGTCATTGCTATGATATTGATTCTTGTTACAGGATGTTCTAGTAGTGACAAGAACAACAAAAAGACAGATGTACAGGATGAAGAGGTTAATGTAAGCAAGGAATCACAAGAAACAGAGGCAGAAGATATTGTTAGTGATAATCCTTTAGTTGGTGAAACAGTATTAACTGTTGGTGATGAGAAGGTATCATATAGTGAATTCATATTGTATTTAAAGTACATTAAAGTCTACTATGAAAATATATTTGGTGAAACAATCTGGGATTATGACCTAGGTGATACGACCATAGGGGAATTGGCCAAACAAGATATCGTTGATACAATAGCTGAAAGAAAGATAGCCAAGAAGCAATGGAGAGAATATGATGTTGTAATAACTGAAGAAGATGAAATGAATATTAAGAAGGATTCTTCTGACTATCTTAAGAATTTAACCAAAGAAGACATAAGTTATTACGGTATTACAGAAGAGGTTGTGTATCAATTCTTTTTTGACAATCTTATGGCAGAAAGAGTTTATGATGCTACAACCATGAATATAGATACAAATATACCAGATGAAGAGGCTAAGCAAATTACAATATGTTACTTGCTAGTTAGTACAAAAAGGTTAAACAGTCAAGGTGAATTAGTTGATGTTAATGGTGAGGAGAAAAAGGCTGCCTATGCAAAGGCACAAGAACTCCTTAATCAAGCGGCTACGGTAGAAGATTTTGCAACATTTGCCAAGGCCAATACAGATGGTGCAAAGATAGAGATGACATTTGGGAAGAATGACATAGAAGAAGCTGTTGCTAATGCAGCATTTGCCTTAAAAACAGGTGAAATGAGTAATATTATTGAGAGTGAAGATGGCTATTTAATTCTCTACTGTATAGATGACTATAACGAAGATGCTACCCTAGCAAAAAAAGAAGAAATAATTGATGATAGGCAGATGAGTTTGTTCCAAGACCTATTCCAGGATTGGCAAAAGGAAGTTAAGATTGAATTAAATACAGATATTTGGGACAAGATAAACTTTGATTAAATAATAAAGGGACTGATATAGAGAAATTTCTCTATCAGTCCCTTTTGCATATCTCTTACATATAAATTAAGGATTAAATATAATAAAGGTTGTCACTTGAGAATACAGGGTCACAAGTTAGGTCTATCTCAAGGTCACGAAGGATTTGTTCACTATTCTTATTGATTATTACAGTAGAATGAGCCTGTACTCCTTTTAAGTGGGTTAATTGGTCATAAGCAAGTTGAGCAGTTGGATTAGTTACTGCAGATATACTTAGAGCAATGAGAATTTCATTGAGGCTAAGGGTTGAAATCTTGTTGTTTAATACCTGTGATTTGTATTTTTGAATGGTATTTAAGATTACTGGAGATAGAAGATAAATCTCATCTGAAATTCCAGCTAGGTGCTTAATGGCATTAAGAATTCCTGCAGAGCAATTATCCATTAAGTCTGACTCCCTACCAGTTACTATGGTTCCATCAGGTAATTCTAGGGCAACGATGGCTGGAGTTTCATTATCCTCAGTTTTGTTTTGCATAGCATATTCTCTTGCTGGTACTACTGCTTTTCTATCCTCTTGCTTAAGGTCGAGTTCTTCCATAATCACCTTCATGCGGTTAACAGTTTCTTCTTCTGTTAGCCCCTTTTTGAATTCACAAACTGTCTGAAAGTACCTACGTATAATCTCTTGTTTTGCAGCTTCTATAACAACATCTTCATCTATGATACCGTAACCAACACGGTTAACTCCCATGTCAGTTGGTGAGTTATAAGGAGATTCCTTTCCTGTTATTCTTTCTATTATTCGTTTTACCACAGGAAACATCTCTAGGTCGCGGTTATAATTTACCGCCACTTCATTATAGTAGTCATAGTGGAAAGAATCTATCATATTAACGTCTTTTAAATCAACGGTAGCAGCTTCATAAGCTATATTAACAGGATGCTTTAAAGGTAAGTTCCAAACAGGGAAGGTTTCAAACTTTGCATATCCTGCGGAACGTCCAAGTTTATGCTCGTGATATAGTTGTCCTAGGCAAGTTGCAAGTTTGCCACTACTTGGGCCAGGTGCTGTTGCAACAACTATAGGTTTTGTGGTTTTAATGTATTCGTTTTTGCCATAACCGTTCTCACTAACAATATTATCAATATCTGCTGGGTATCCTTCAATAGCTGTGTGTTTATAAACCTTTATATTTCTTCTTTCTAGTTTGTTTATGAATACTGAAGTAGCAGGTTGATTATTATAGCGAGTTATTACAACGCTATTAATCTCTAAGTCGTAAGCTCTAAGGTCATCAATTAAACGAAAAACTTCCATATCATAGGTAATTCCATAGTCTTCACGTACTTTGTTACGTTCAATATCTCCCGCATAAACACAAATAATAATTTCCACTTTCTCTCTTAATTTACAAAGTAATTTGATTTTTGCATCCTCATCAAAGCCAGGTAGTACACGTTTTGCGTGTTTATCATTAATAATTTTGCCGCCGAATTCTAGATAAAGTTTATCATAGTCGTTAACGCGTTCTAAAATATATTTGGATTGTTCATCAATGTACTTTTGTGGATCAAAGCCCTTTTTCATAAATAAACTCCTTCTTTGTAAAATTAATAAATACGAGACATATTTTTTTTCATAAAAACAAGTATAACACAAAGAATTGTCGAATAAAAGCCTATATTGATTTTACAAACCTAGAAAATTAATGCATATTAAGAAGCTGGAATCTAGTTAATTATAAGTAATCATGGTATAATTCAAAGTGTTAATAAGAAAAAATCACATAGACCTATTATTTGTCAGAAAGGAGTATTTGTATATGTTAAAGGAATTCAAAGAATTTGCCATTAAAGGTAATATGCTTGACTTAGCAGTTGGTGTTATTATTGGTGGCGCATTTAATGCTATTGTTAATTCTTTGGTTAATGATGTAATAATGCCAGTTTTAAGTATATTTACTGGTAAGCTTGACTTTACCAACTTATTTATTCCCCTAGATGGAGGGAAATATGACACCCTTGCCCAGGCTCAAGAACTTGGAGTGGCTACTGTCAATTATGGAAACTTTATAACTGGGGTTATTAATTTTGTAATTATGGCCTTTGTTGTGTTTTTGATAGTAAGGTCTATTAACAAATTAAGAAGAAAAGAAGAGCCTGCAAAACCTGTCACTGTTAAGACATGTCCTTACTGCTATACAGATATTCATATTGACGCAACTAGGTGTCCTCATTGTACTTCAGAAGTTGAATAATATAAAAAAATAATTATTAAGTCTATCTTCTCTACGTATAAATTCCTTGATTTTACAAACAATAAATTTATAGGAAATTCTAAATTAAACTAGATTATTTACACAAAATGGAGGAATATAATATGAAAGCCACAGGAATCGTAAGAAGAATAGATGACTTGGGACGAGTAGTAGTCCCAAAAGAAATTAGGCGTACCCTTCGTATTAGAGAAGGAGACCCTCTTGAGATATTCACTGATAGAGAGGGGGAAATAATATTAAAGAAGTATTCGCCTATAGGTGAACTTAGTACCTTCTCCCAACAATATGCAGATTCTTTGTCTCAAACTACAGGTCATATTATAGCAATATCAGACAAAGACCAAATTATTGCAACAGCAGGCGGACTAAAGAGGGAATTACATGAGAAGCCTATTTCCCCTAGTTTAGAAAAGGCAATTGAGGCTAGGGATTTGATTAGGACTGCAAAAGATGACAAGAATTACGTACCTATTGTAGAAGGTGATTTAGATTGTAGCTATCAAGTGATTTGTCCAATCATTAGTCAAGGGGATGCTATAGGGGCTGTTATCATATTAACACAAGATCCTAAGTTAAAGTTTGGAGATACAGAGGAACAACTTGCAAGTGCTGCTGCAGCATTCCTTGGTGCACAAATGGAACAATAACAAAAAAATTGATATATTTCGATATAAATGCTTAAAATTCCTTGACAAATGCTATTAATCAGTTTATAAATAGACTTGTAGAGATTGAATTTCTTGCCAAATGCAAGGATGTGCATTAATGAAATGTTAGAATAGAGTATAGAACTCTATGGTGGAACGTGAGGTTTCCAATAACATAATAATACTTTTAGAGGAGGAGTTATTCCATGAACAAATCAGAATTGGTAGCAGCAATTGCAGAACAAACAGGATTCTCAAAGAAAGATTCTGAAGCAATGTTAAAAGCATTCACAAACATTGTTACAGATGAACTTGCTAAAGGTGAAAAAGTTCAACTTGTTGGTTTTGGAACTTTTGAAACTGTTGAAAGAGCTGAAAGAACAGGTAGAAATCCACAAACTAAAGAAGAGATTACAATACCTGCATCAATCGCTCCAAAGTTTAAAGCAGGAAAAGCTTTAAAAGACGCAGTTAACGGAAAATAATAATTGAGAAGTTTAATGTAAAGCTGTTATAAAAGGATTGAAGCCGATGAATTTCGGTGAATTGAATTTTATAACAGCTTTTTTTAGAAAGGTATATTATGAGATTAGATAAGTATTTAAAGGTTTCAAGATTAATAAAAAGACGTACTGTAGCAAAAGAGGCTTGTGATAGTGGTCGTGTTCTTGTAAATGATAAGGTAGCAAGGGCTTCAACTAATGTTGAAGTAGGTGATATTATTGAGATTAATTTTGGGAACAGGTCAGTTAAGGTTGAGGTTCTTGAAATAAAGGATACCTCTAAGAAGGATGAATCAAAAGAGCTATTTAAATATCTTTAAAAAGAGTGATTAAAATATCTTTTTGTTTAACTTAAACTTAAAAGTAGGTATTAAAACGCCCAACCCCTAATATATATAAATAGTGTAGTTATGGTTACTATTTATTTTTATATATTAGGGGGCTTTTTTATGGATGAAAGAATGATTGGAAAAAAACCGGTTGGGGTACATAAAATTCAAGTGATTTCTAGGAACCAAACAAGCATCACGGGTGTTAGTGATGTCCTATCTTTTGATGCAGGCGAAATACTATTAGAAACAGAACAAGGTATACTTATGATTAGAGGTAAAGAGCTTCATGTTAATAGGTTAACCTTAGAAAAGGGAGAGGTTGATGTAGATGGAAGAATTGATAGCCTAACTTATTCAGATACATCAGGATATGGGAAATCTGCAGAGACATTTATGAGTAGACTATTTAAATAAAATAGGAGATGGATTATGAATGAAGCTATTGCTATTGAGATGAGGTTCTTTG
>JAAYRG010000181.1 GCA_012518885.1 Clostridiales bacterium
CTTAGCTTAGCATTCATACTTCTGGCATCATCAAACCATACTACATGCTCCACTCCCTGTTCATTGGTATAATAATAATATGGCGCTTGAGCAATCTCGTCAAATTCAATAGTTACACCGTACTGAGCTGCACGAGCAATAGCCTCCTGGTTACTAAGAGCCTCTGCCATGCTTTCTCCTCTTACAAAGGGTAGGGCCCAATCGTATGAGTAGTTAGGATATTATCAATAAGAATGTTCTGGGCTTCTGGATTCACAAAAAGGTTATGGGCAATATCGCTATTAAAGTTTCCGTCAGGAGTCATAGGTGCTAGTACCATTAGTGGTGCAACACCAAACTCCTCTGCTATAGCAATTATTTCGTCATCATTTTCTGCTGGGATTAGTTCACCTTCAGCAGTAAATCCATAGGTAAATATTGAAAGATAGGTTAAAAAGGGAAGGGTTTGCCTTAGGACAATCCTATCAATAAAGGTATAGGCATATCCATTAATAATTATTTCTCCTAAGGGTTCTTCGTCTACAACATAGGATATAACAATTGTTTCCCCAACCTCTAGAACTTCTTCTGCAGCTAGAAAGGGGTTGTTTTGGAGGATTTGTACAGGTTCAACGCCGTAAGTGTTTGCAATGCTAAATAGAGTATCCCCAGCCTGGATTTGGTGAACAACTTCTGGTATTTGCACAATGATGCTTTGGCCTACCACAAGATTGTCAGGATTAGGGATTTGGTTTTCTATAACTAGCCTATCAGCATCAACACCAAACTCTGATGCTATAGACTCAATAGTATCTCCAGGCTTAACTACATATATAGTCATATAGAATTCATCCTACTTTTTAAACTTTATAATTATTATATGAATCCTAAAACATAAAGTGTTTGATTATTGAAGATAAAAAATGCAAGCTTAAGCAAATGAGTCATAAACTATGAAAATCACGAATAGTGTAGATAAATAGAGACATTTTAGCCGACCAATAGTTTGACTATAGTATGCAAATAATGTAAAATGAAGGTGATATTTTTTTATGAGTAATTACCTAAATATATGGAAGGGGAACATCAATTTGGATATTATTAGTGAACTAATAAAGGGATATTTTAAAGATAACCAGACTATTTTAAAATATTTTTCCTTAATAATACTTTCCATAATAGTTGTTTTAGTATGTTTATTAGCTTTTCATATTTCCAAGAAACTAATTAAACGTATATTACCAAGATATATAAACCAATCTATATCTAAGTTCAGTAGTATCTTATATGAGCATGGTTTCCAAGAGAAGCTCGCCCATGTAATACCAGTAATTATTATATATCTTTCACAACCGCTATTTAATGAATATTCAGACTTTATTAAAAAGGTGGCAGATACATATTTTGTTATAGTGTTTGTCATAATAGCAATTGCTTTATTAGACTCAATCAATGAACTATACAAGCAATTTGAGATATCAAAGACAAGGCCTATTACTCCAATTTTACAAATAGTTAAGGTTCTGTTATTTATTGTTGCAGGAATTGTTTTTGTTGGAATTATTATAAGGCAAAATCCTTTGACACTACTTGGAGGTATAGGCGCCCTATCAGCTGTTTTTTCACTGGTATTTAAAGACCCAATCCTTGGATTTGTAGCAGGAGTACAGCTTACATCTACAGATATGCTAAGGGTAGGGGATATTATTACAGTTCCTAAGTATAATGCAGAAGGAACAGTAACAGATATTGGCTTAACCACAATTAGCTTACAAGCCTTTGATAAAAAGACAGTAACTATTCCTAGCTACAGCCTAATCACAGACTCTTTCACTAACTATAGGGGAATGCAAGATAGTGGGGCAAGAAGGTTTAGGAGGATATTTTATATTGATATTAACTCTATTAAACTATGCTCTAAGGAGGATATAGAGAAGTTTAAAAAAGTAGAGTATCTTAATGAACACATTAATAAAAGAAGAGAGAAGGTTATTAGTTCTTTACCAGATAGCAATATAACAGAAGAAGATATAATCAGAGAAATGGGTCTAACTAACATAGAGATTCTTCGTGTTTGTGCTCAAAAATATGTGGAAGCACATGAAGAAATTCGAAAAGATATGACCTTAGTAGTTAGACAACTATCTCCAGAAGATAAGGGAATGCCAATAGAGATATACGCTTTTACAGATACAACGACATGGGTTTTATATGAGAGAATTCAAGAAGAGATTTTAGACCATGTTTACTATTTAGCGTCAAAACTTGGCCTAAAACTATACCAAAGCCCATCATCAAGTGACTTTATGAATTTGATATGTTATAAGGAATAATAGCCACTATATTTATAACTAGTGTTATAAATATGTGGTTTATTATAAAATATTGCATCAAGGGAGTGAAGGTATGGAACTTAGTTTAAGAGTTTATCAAATCGTATCTATTTTGATTTCTATTGGGGCTATTCTTATGGCTTATTGGTTGTATCATTGGGTCAAAAAGCAAGAATGTCCCCACGAAAGGGTAAACTATATTGGTGGTTTAATTAAGAAGGGAGCAGAAACATTCCTTAAGAAAGAATATAGTATTCTAGCTAGATTTACTATAGTTGTTACTATATTCATATTCGTATTCTTACCTGTGCCAGTGTGGATGGGTAACATTAAGGATAATCTTATTATGGCAATTGCCTATGTATTTGGAACAATATTCTCTGCAATTGCAGGTAAGGTAGGAATGGATGTTGCGACTACAGCAAATACAAAGTCAGCATATGCTTCTACTAAAAGTATTAGACTTGCCTTTATGTCAGGTTTTAGGGGTGGCTCAGTAATGGGTATGGCAGTTGTTGGGGCAAGTTTACTGGGTGTAACATTACTTATGGTTATTACTGGTGATGCCGGTGCTTTAATTAGTTTTAGCTTTGGGGCTTCTTCATTAGCCTTATTTGCCAAAGCTGGCGGTGGTATTTTTACTAAGTCTGCAGATATTAGTGCTGACTTAGTTGGTAAGGTTGAGTTTGATATACCTGAAGATGACCCAAGAAACCCTGCAGTTATAGCGGATAACGTAGGTGATAACGTTGGGGATGTTGCAGGTATGGGTGCTGACTTGTTTGACTCTCACGTAGCCTCCTTGTCAGCAGCCTTAGTATTGGCCGTTGCAATAGATAGTAGAGTTGGGAACTTCTTAAGTACTAGTACAGTATTTTGTTATGCTGGTCTTGGTCTTTTTGCATCAATAATTGGTGTTGCATCAGCTAGGATGGATGAGAATTCAGACCCAACTAAGGCACTTAATACCAATACATATCTTACTACAGCTATATATGGGGTTTTAACAGCAATAGCTACAGCAGCTCTAGGACTTGAGTGGCGTATATGGATTGCTACTATTTTAGGTTTGCTTGTTGGAGTAGTAGTAGGAATTACAACTGATTATTTTACTAATGATGATAAAAAGCCAGTTCGTTTGGTATCAGAGGCATCAGAAAATGGACCTGCATTTACAATCCTTTCGGGTATTTCCTATGGTTTTATGAGCGTGGTACCTGCAATGGTTGGTATAGCCTTATCTGCCCTATTATCTTACCTTGTTTGTCAACCACTAGGTGAAGGTTATGCTATGTTTGGTATAGCTATGTCGGCAGTAGGTATGCTATCAATCGTTGCTATGATTATATCTAATGATGCATATGGTCCAATAGTAGATAATGCTCGTGGCTTGGTTGAAATGTGTGATTTAGGAGATACTTCTCTTGAAATTACAGATAAACTTGATAGTGCTGGTAATACAGTTAAGGCTATAACAAAAGGTTTCTCAATAAGTGCAGCAGGATTAACTGTAATATCTCTTTTAGGTGCCTTTATTAGTGAAGTTAATATATCAGCAGCAGCTAATGGAATAGAACTATTTAATGGCTTTGACGTATTAAATCCTACTGTTTTCTTTGGTTTATTAGTTGGTGCATCAATACCACCATTATTCTCATCTATGTTAATCAATGGTGTAGGCAAGAATGCTCAGCTTATGATCCATGAAATTCACCGTCAGTTTAAAGAGATTCCAGGCTTAAGAGAAGGTAAGGAAGATGTTTTACCTGAGTATGAAAAATGTATAGAAATTGCAACCTTTGGTGCCTTAAAGGAATTAATTCCAGCAGGTTTAATGGCGATTCTAGCTACATTAATTGTAGGTTTTGTTGGTGGAATTAATGCCATTGGTGGCTATTTAACTGGTAATATTGTAAGTGGTCTAGTATTTGCCTTATTTATGTCCAATGCAGGAGGCTTATGGGATAATGCTAAGAAGTATGTTGAAGCAGGAAACCATGGCGGAAAGGGATCAGATGCCCATAAGGCAGCTGTTGTTGGTGATACAGTAGGTGACCCATTTAAGGATACAGCAGGACCATCTATTAATACTCAAATAACAGTTGTATCTTTAGTTGCATCCTTAGCAGCTAACTTATTCTTAATATTTTCTATATTCTAATATAAAAGCCTTAGTAAAATAAGTGGTCTTGTCATATGACAGGGCCACTTATTTTACTAAGGCTCTATAATGTTAATATTATTATCCTTTAAGTTCTACTTTAGTTAATCTTATATTAATCTATATTGTTTATCATTATTCGTCTTCTGTATTACTAGTTTGTTTAAGGTCATGGCCAATATAAATCTTAATCTTGTCAAGACGGTTTTTCTTAATACATTCTATTTTAAATACTAGGTTATCTACTTCAACAGTAGGGTCTTCGTTTTCTTTTGGAATATAACCTATGATATCTATTAGGTATCCAGATAAGGTATCATAGTTTTCAGAAGATAGGTTAAGTTTTAGTTTATCATTCAACTCGTCTATAGTGATTAGACCATCTACAAGATAGGTTGAATTATCAACCTTTTTAATTTTTGGATCGATATGCTCGTCCTCTAAATCACCCATAACTTCTTCGACTAAGTCCTTAAGAGTAACTATACCAGCAAATCCACCAAATTCATCTATTAGGATTGCAAAGTGAATCTTTGAGATTTGCATTTCTTTAAGGAGTTCACCGACATTCTTACTTTCGGGAACTAGATAGGGTTCTACTAGTATTGATTTTAGGTCTAAACTTTCGAAACCATCTTGAATTGCCACTTTTAAGAAATCTTTAGTTCTTAGTACACCAATGATATTGTCTATATCATCCTCATATACAGGAATCTGAGAGTACTTCATCTCGGTAAGTTCCGGTAAATAATTATCTATAGGTTGCAAATAGTCAATTGCAAACACATTAACTTTTGGTGTCATTACTTCTCGGGCAAGTTTATCGTTAAATTCGATAACTGAATTAATCATCTCTACTTCTTTAGGATTAAGGGTACCAGTAGCTTGTCCCCTTCTTATAAGTGATTTTATTTCTTCCCTTGTTACCTTTTCGTCTGCATCATCTTCACCCATTCTAAGTAACTTCATAACTAAATTAGTTGATAGTGTTAAGAATGAGATAATTGGTGTAAAGATTACAGCTACAAAGTTAATGATCCTAACAGAAAACAAACTAAACTTCTCTGGATTGTGTAAGGCAACCCTTTTTGGAACTAATTCGCCGAAAACTAGAGTAAATAATGCTAATACCAGAGTTACTGATACAAAGGCTATTTCTTTAGCACCTGGAAGATTAAAAGAACTTGTAAGCCAAGCACCTAGAGGTTCTGTTAAACTAGAAGCTGCGGAACCACTAGAGAAGAAACCAGCGAATGTAATAGCTATCTGGATTGTGGATAAGAACTTAGTTGAGTCTGTTTGAAATCTTTGGACCATCTTTGCCTTTTTGTTTCCCTTTTCTGCTAAGCGTCTAATCTTAGAGTCGTTAGTAGAAACCATGGCCATCTCAGCACCAGCAAAGAAAGCATTAACTAAAGTTAAAAATAATAAAAATAAAAGTTGAGACAAAATATTCGTCTGCCCAGGGTCATCGCCCATTATTGCATTCCTCCTATAAAATGAAAAGTAAACATAATATGTAAATACTAACATATTGTTTTTTAATAATCAATATATTAGTAAATAATAAAAAAGTTTTGAAATTTTCACTTTTATATTATACACTAGTTTAACTATAATAAATATTAAAAAAATATAAAAAATAGATGACTCTTCTTAAATAAGGAGAGTCATCTATCAAAGTATTAAAAAGTGTTATAAAAATTAGTCTTCAAGAGATATTACTTCTACAGGACAACTATCTCTAGCATCTTCTGCATCTTCAATAAACTCTTCTGGAACTTCATCAACATATACTTCAGCGTGATCGCCATCTTCTGACATACGAAAAACAGAAGGACAAATCTCAGTGCAAAGTTCGCATGCTATACATCCGTCATGATCAATAAAAGCTTTCATTATCATACCTCCATAAAATAATTTTTATCAACTTGTTTCTTACCATATTGTATCAGATAATTAATTTATTACAATAAGTTTTTGCAAAAGAACTCCCTATCTTTTGATAGTTTAAGATGATTTGGAGAATAATAAATACCCTAAAGGAATTAACAAAAAATATTAAAATCTTTTCAATTTACTATTAATTATAACCAAATTTGATATAATTAAAGTATATAAAGAACTATATTGAATAAAATCCTATGTAACTGGCAACCAACTAGTCTTTTATAGATTATTCCAAGGAGGAGAATATGACTTTTGAAGAACTATACTATAAGGTATTAGAAGAAAGTATTAAAACAGGTAAAAGTCCTGAGATTAAACCAGAATACGATTCTCACCATATTGATTGTTTGCTAAATCCAGGTAAATATGCACCAGTAATTAAAGTAGGAGATTGTTCCTGTAATGAGGGAGAGGAAAAATGTGTCCTAGAATGTATATTCGGTGCCATATCAAGAGATGAAGATGGAAAGATTTATATTGATAAAGACAAATGTACAGGTTGTGCAACCTGCATTGAGAATTGTAAGTCAAACAATATTATAGAGAATAAAGATGTCCTCCCAACCCTTTATTCACTAAAACATTCAGAAGGACCTGTATATGCACTTATAGCTCCAGCCTTTTTGGGTCAGTTTAGTAAAGATGTTACACCAGGAAAGCTTAGGACTGCTTTTAAGAAACTAGGCTTTGATGGGATGCTTGAAGTAGCGCTCTTTGCAGATATCTTAACCCTAAAGGAAGCATTAGAATTTGACAAGAATATAGTTACAGATACGGATTTTCAACTAACTAGTTGTTGCTGTCCTTTATGGATTGCTATGATTAGAAAAATATATAATGAATTAATGCCTCACGTACCAGGGTCAGTATCTCCTATGGTTGCAGCAGGTAGGACAGTAAAACATATCCATTCAAATGCTACAACTGTATTTATTGGACCATGTATAGCTAAAAAAGCGGAAGCTCGTGAGGAGGATATTAAGGATGCCATTGACCATGTCTTAACCTTCCAAGAAATGAAGGACTTATTTGACCTTACTGAAATTAATCCAGCTGATTGTGAGGAAAGTGAAAGAGACCATTCATCTAAGATGGGTCGGATATATGCAAGAACAGGTGGAGTTAGTGAGGCTGTTACTAGAACCCTTGAGAAAATTAATCCTAACAGGCATATATCAATTCGTACAGAGGCTGCTGATGGGGTACCAGGTTGTAGGAATCTTATTAAGAGTATTAAAGAGGGTAAAGGTAAGGCAAACTTCTTTGAAGGTATGGGATGTGTAGGTGGATGCGTAGGTGGTCCTAAGAGAATAATTGACAAAGAAGAAGGAAGAGATAATGTTAACCAATATGGAGAAGATGCTACCTATGAAACTCCTATAGACAATCCTTACGTAATAGAATTATTAGAGCGAATAGGCTTTAATACAATAGAAGACTTATTAGAAGATAATAAGATATTTACAAGAACATTTTAAATAGGGGGAAAGTAATTATGGAGAAGAAAACACCACTTTATGAGTGCCATATTGAGAGAAAGGGGAAGATAGTACCATTTGCAGGTTATTTATTACCAGTACAATATGAAACTGGACTAGTAGCTGAACATATGGCTGTTAGAAATGAAGTAGGTATTTTTGATGTTTCCCATATGGGAGAAATATTAGTTGAGGGTGAAGGTGCCCTAGACTATATTCAAAAGCTTGTAACTAATGATTGTAGCAAGATGTATGATGGTCAAGTTAAGTATAGCCCACTTTGTAATGAAGAAGGTGGGACTATTGATGACCTTTTGATTTATCGTTTTAACAATAATAAATATATCTTTGTTGTAAATGCAGCTAATAAGGATAAAGACTACAAGTGGATGAAATCAAAAGAGGGTAAAGATGTGGTCATAACTGATATATCAGATGAGATAGCCTTAATTGCTGTCCAAGGTCCAAATTCCAATAAGGTTTTGAGAGAATTAATGGATGAGAGCCAAATACCTAATAAGTACTATACCTTTACTGAGAATGCACTAGTTGCAGGTTGTCAAACCTTTGTTTCAATGACCGGTTATACTGGTGAGTTAGGATATGAGATTTATGCAAGACCTGAAGACGTGGTTACCATATGGAATGAACTTATTAATAAGGGGGCAGACTACGGCCTAATCCCTTGTGGCCTTGGGGCTAGAGATACTCTAAGACTAGAGGCTGGAATGCCCTTATATGGACATGAATTAGGTGAAGATATTACACCAATAGAAGCAGACCTTGGCTTTAGTGTAAAACTAAATAAGGATGACTTTATTGGCAAAGTAGCCCTAGAAGTTAAGAAAGAATCAAAACGTACACGAGTAGGAATTAAAATAACTGGTAGGGGAATTGCAAGGGAAGATTGCAAGGTCTACTTTGAAGATAAGGAAATAGGCATAACTACTTCAGGTACCCACCTTCCATACCTAGGCTATGCGGCTGCTATGGCTTATGTTGACAAAGAATACTCTAGTGTAGGGACTAAGGTTTTGGTTCAAGTTAGGAAGAAATTAATTGAAGGAGAGATAGTTACTCTACCTTTTTACAAGAGAACTTAGTGTTTATTAGCCTTTAATAATTATTGACAATTATATAGCCAGTATATAAGATTAAAACAACCGGGGAATTTTTAGAATTGAAAGGAGAATGGTAATATGGCACAAGAATTAAAGTATACTAGAACACATGAATGGGTAGAGTTTTTAGATGATGATAAGGTAAGAATCGGGCTAACAGAGTATGCTGTTGAAGAACTTGGGGACTTAGTATTTATTGACCTTCCAGAAGTTGATGATGAGGTAGAGATTGAAGACAGCTTTGCTGATGTAGAGTCTGTAAAAGCAGTTTCAGATGTTTATAGCCCTGTTACAGGAATTATTACTGCAGTTAATGATGACTTGCTTAACCACCCTGAATTAGTAAATGAAAGCCCACTTGAAGCGTGGTTTATAGAAGTTGATGAAATAACTGAATTTGATGATTTGTTAACTAAAGAAGAGTACGAAGACTTTATCCGTGAGGAGGAATAATATGGGGTCTTATGTTCCAAATACTGATATCGATAGGCAAGCTATGCTTGCTGCTATTGGAGCAAAAAGTATAGAAGAACTATATAATGTAATTCCTACTGATATTAAACTTGATAAAGACCTTAATATACCCAAGGGCTTATCTGAGCTAGAAGTAAGAAACAAGATGGCTAGGATTGGGGCAAAGAATCTTGTTTTTAGGTCTATTTTTAGAGGGTGTGGAGCTTATAACCACTATATCCCTTCTATAGTAAAACATATCACATCAAAAGAAGAATTTGTAACTGCTTATACACCTTATCAAGCAGAAATAAGTCAAGGGGTTTTACAGTCAATTTTTGAGTACCAAACATTGATTTGTGAATTAACAGGGATGGATGTTTCTAATGCTTCTGTTTATGATGGGATGACAGCAGCAGCTGAAGCAGTTCTTATGTGCATTGAACGTAAAAAGAAAAAAGTTCTTATATCTGAAACTGTTAACCCACAAACCATAGAGACAATAAAAACGTATTGTATGGGGATAGATTGCGAGATAATCCTAATCCCTTCTAAGGATGGTAAAACAGATATAGAAGCACTAGAAGGCCTTATGGATAAAGAGGTTTCAAGTGTTTTAATCCAGCAACCTAATTATTATGGACAAATAGAAGATTGTAGCAAAATAGGAGAGATAGCCAAACAACATAAGGGAAATTATATTATAAGTGCAAACCCAATCTCACTAGGTATATTAAAGACGCCAAGAGAATATGGTGCAGATATAGCTGTTGGTGAGGGTCAACCCCTTGGACTGTCTCTGTCATTTGGAGGTCCATATCTTGGCTTTATGGCTACAACAAGTAAGAATGTAAGAAAGCTACCTGGTAGGATAGTAGGAGAGACTACTGATAATAAGGGTAATAGAGCTTTTGTACTTACTCTTCAAGCAAGAGAACAACATATACGTAGAGAAAAGGCATCAAGTAATATTTGCTCCAACCAAGCCCTATGTGCCATGACTGCAAGTGTTTACTTAAGTGCAATGGGAGAGAGAGGACTTTCTAAGGTGGCAAGTCTTTCTATGTCTAAGGCCCACTATTTGGCAAATAGGCTATGTGAATTAGATGATTTTAAGTTGCTATATGAGGGTGAGTTTTTTAATGAATTTGTTACAAGAAGCACAGGTAATGTTCATAAAAAGCTAGCCGCATTAGAAAGCCATGGAATATTAGGTGGTTATCCACTTAATGATAGGGATATTATTTGGTGTGCTACAGAAATGAATTCAAAAGAAGACATTGATGAGTTAATTCATGTTTTAAGGGAGGTGGGGGAATGAAGTTGATTTTTGAAAGAAGTGTAGAAGGAAGGGGACTTTCACTCTTACCAACCTGTGATGTTCCGGAAGTTACTATAAGTAACGAACATAAAAGAGAGCAAAAGATGAATTTACCGCAAGTATCAGAGATAGAAATTAGTAGACATTATAAAAAGCTTCAAGACCAAACATTTGGTATTAACAATGGCTTCTATCCTCTAGGTTCTTGTACGATGAAGTATAATCCAAAAATCAATGAAGATGTTGCAAATATGCCTGAATTTGCTAAGATTCATCCCCTTCAACCTACTTGGACTGTTCAGGGATGCCTTGAAGTTATGGACCTAGCTGGCAAATACTTGGCTGAAATTACTGGTATGGATGATTTTTCGTTTCAACCGGCAGCAGGTGCCCATGGAGAATTTACAGGACTACTCTTAATTAGGGCCTACCATGAGAGTAGGGGTGACCATAAGAGAACCCAAATTATTGTTCCAGATACAGCCCATGGTACCAATCCAGCTTCAGCAGCAATGGTTGGTTATGAAGTCATTAATATTCCATCTAATAAGGATGGTGGGGTTGATGTAGAAGCATTAAAGGGTGCTTTATCAGATAAGACAGCAGGTTTTATGCTTACTAATCCAAACACATTAGGACTTTTTGACAAGAATGTTTCAGAAATTACCAAACTTGTTCATGATGCAGGTGGCCTTAATTATTATGACGGGGCAAACCTAAATGCTATTATGGGTATAACAAGGCCTGGAGACATGGGCTTTGATGTGGTCCATCTAAATCTTCATAAGACCTTTTCTACACCTCATGGTGGTGGTGGTCCAGGTGGAGGACCAGTAGGTTGTAAGAAAATCTTGTCTGATTTTTTGCCGCTGCCTACTATTAGTCAAGATAAGGGGAATTATACCCTTAATTTTGATAATGATAAGTCAATTGGAAGGGTAAAAGGTTTTTATGGAAACTTCCTTGTAGTTGTTAGGGCCTTAACCTATATACTTACACTTGGATATGATGGGCTTAAGGAGGCCTCACAAAATGCTATCCTTAATGCCAATTACCTAAAGTATCACTTGTCAAAAATATATGATGTTCCATATAATGACCACTGTATGCATGAGTTTGTTATTAGCGCTCAGAAACTTAAAAATGAAAAGAATGTTTCAGCACTTGATATTGCTAAAACAGCTCTAGACTATGGTATTCATCCACCAACTATGTATTTTCCGATTAATATTCCTGAGGCTTTAATGATTGAGCCTGTTGAAACTGAATCAAAGGAAACCCTAGATGAGGGTATTAGAATTTTTATAGAAATCCATAATAAGATTATGGAAAACCCAGAGTCCCTTCATGACTCGCCAAGAACAACTCCAATTGGTAGACCTGATGAAGTTAAGGCGGCTAGGACGCCAATCTTAAGGTATAGGTTTTAGGAGTTACTTTTCTAGGTTAAGTAGGGTGTGAATGTGAGCGTTATATAGGCGACATTCACACCCTGTTGCTTTATTATGGCCTAATTAAACTCTGAAAATTTAATTAATTAGGCCCTTAACTTGTTTCGTCTTAGATAAAAATAGTATATAATGGTAGATATAATTAAATAACATCATTTTCAAACTAAATTACCATAAAGAAAGGGAGAATCGTGATTAAGAGACTTAAGTTTATTATAAGCAGGCAGTTTAATCCGTATCTTAATTTAGCTTTGGAGGAGTACCTCCTTGATAATGTTAAAGCGGATGAGTGTATTCTTTATTTATGGCAAAACGAACGTACTGTTGTTATTGGAAAGAACCAGAATCCTTGGAAGGAGTGCAAGGTTAGGGAACTTGAAGAGGACGGGGGGTATTTAGTTAGACGCTTATCAGGTGGTGGTGCGGTATTTCATGACCTTGGCAACTTGAATTTTACTTTCCTTGTACAAAAGCATAATTATGATGTTGACAGGCAATTAGAAGTTATTATTAAGGCCTTAAAGAATCTTGGTATACCGGCCGTAAAGTCAGGAAGGAATGACATCACTGTTGATGGTAGAAAGTTCTCAGGGAATGCCTTTTATTTTGATGGGAATAAGTGCTACCACCATGGAACCTTATTAGTTAATGTTAACATGGCTGATTTGTCTAGGTATTTAAATGTTTCTAGGGAGAAACTTAAATCAAAGGGAGTTGATTCTGTTAAATCAAGGGTCACCAATCTTATCGACCATAGAGAGGACCTAACTATTGATTTACTTAGACAGAAGTTAGTCGAGGCATTTTCACAAGTTTATGGTTTGCCTACACAGGAGATTGAACTAGATGATATTGATAGCAAAGACCTTGAAGAAAGAAGGGAAAGGTTTGCATCTTGGGACTGGCTCTATGGTACTAAAATCCCCTTTGTTTATAATATTGCTAAGAGGTTTCCTTGGGGTAATTTAGAACTTCAGATTAATGCTGATAAGGGTAAGATAAGCCAATGCAAGGTTTTTTCAGATTCAATGGATATAGATATTATTGAGAACATACCTAAGGCCTTAGTTGGTGTTGTTTTTTCTTCAGCCACAATGGTAAAAGCCATAAGAAGTCATATGGAGGAGTATGTTATAGGGGCTGACAATAAGTACGACTTTAGAAGCTCTAAGGATTATACGAGCCAGGATAATTATAGACAAAGTATTATTGATGATATATGTAATTTAATATTACTTGAAAGGTTGTAAAGATAAGCATCCTAATATGTACGCGTGTATATCATACATGCTGATTATTTAGCAATGTATTAATAATATTAATAACTATAAAATATGGAGTGTGGAGTGATAAGATGAGAGAAGTATTACTTGATGAATTTAAAAAGGTTTACGGTGATAATGATGGAGTAAGGACTTATTTTGCACCTGGTAGGGTGAATATGATTGGAGAACATACCGACTATAATGGAGGTCATGTTTTTCCATGTGCTCTTACAATTGGTACATATGCAGCTGTAAGAAAGAATAAGGACAAGCTTCTAAGGTTTTATTCCATGAACTTTGAGAGTTTGGGGATTATTAATGTATCTTTAGGCAATCTTAAATATGATGAGAAGGATGAATGGACCAACTACCCTAAAGGAGTTATTTGGGCTTTAGAGGAGAAAGGTTACAAGGTAGAAGAAGGTGTTGATATCCTTTATTTTGGCAATATACCAAACGGTTCAGGTCTCTCATCTTCAGCATCTATTGAGGTTTTAACAGGATATATTATTAATGATTTATTTGATTTTGGCATAGATTTAGTTTCTATAGCACTTTTAAGCCAAAAGGCGGAGAATGATTTTGTAGGCGTTAATAGTGGAATTATGGACCAATTTGCTATAGCTATGGGCAAGAAGGACCACGCTATATTCCTTGATACAAGTGATTTATCATATGAATATGCCCCCCTAAAACTAAAAGATGCCAAAATAGTCATAGCTGCTAGTAATAAAAAGAGGCGTCTTGCAGATTCTAAGTATAATGAAAGAAGAAGTGAATGCGAGACTGCCCTTAGGGACCTTAAAGAAGTGGTTGATATTAAAAGTTTAGGAGATTTAACCATCGAGGAATTTGAGGAGTATAAACACCATATTAAGGATGATATACATAGACAAAGAGCAAAACATGCTGTCTATGAAAACCAAAGAACTATAAAGGCTGTTAGGGAGTTAAAGAATAATAATATTTCTGAATTTGGTAAACTTATGAATGAATCTCATGTTTCTTTAAGAGACGATTATGAGGTTACAGGGATTGAACTTGATACCCTAGTAGAAGCAGCATGGAAACAAGAAGGGGTTATAGGTTCAAGAATGACAGGTGCAGGCTTTGGTGGCTGTACTGTAAGTATTGTTAAGGAAGATAAGATTGATGCTTTTATTGAGAAAGTTGGCCAGGAATATAAGGATAAGATTGGTTACGCGGCTGACTTTTATGTAGTTGATATAGGAGATGGTCCTAAAGAAATATAATTAGGGATTAGTTATTTATAAGATATCTAACTAATGATATTGTAATATTAAGTACTGTTATTTTATTTTTTAAGGAGAGACATGAAAACTATAAGCGTTTTTGACATCATAGGGCCTAATATGATAGGCCCTTCAAGTTCCCATACGGCTGGGGCACTTAGAATTGCTCATTTAGCAAGGAACATGGTTAAAGGTGAAGTAGCAAGTGTTAAGTTTATATTATATGGGTCTTTTGCCCAAACATATAAGGGGCATGGGACAGATAAGGCTTTAGTTGCAGGGATGCTTGGGCTTAGTACTGAAGACCATAGGATAAAGGATTCC
>JAAYRG010000182.1 GCA_012518885.1 Clostridiales bacterium
AATTTAGCAATTACTAAATTAAAAAGAAAGAAGGTATATAATGGATAAAATGCTAGTTTTAAGGGCTATTGCCAATGATTCAAGAATGAAGATTCTAGAACATTTGTTAGAAAAAAACTACTGTGTAGGAATGTTAGCTAGAAAGTTAGAACTTACCGAAGGGGCCATATCACAACATCTTAAGGTCTTGAAAGAAGCAGGAATATTAAAGGGGGAGAAAAAAGGTTATTTTATGCATTATGAAGTTAATAGGGAGATATTAATTGACCTTGCAGATAAACTTAAAGCCTTAGCACAAGTAGAGCAAAAGACTTGTCAGGGTGAAGGTTTAGGGAAGGGAGAGATGGATTTTGAACACAAGGGACATTGTAACTGTCACCAATCTAAGTAAAAATTATGGCGACTTAAGGGCAGTTAAGGATATATCTTTTTCTATTAAAAAAGGAGAAATCTTTGGATTCCTAGGTCCAAATGGTGCAGGAAAGACCACAACTATCAACATGATGATAGGGCTTGCAAGACCGAGTTCTGGCTCTATTACTGTTAAAGGTATTGATGGGATTAAGAACATTAAGAAGGCCCAGTCTATCATGGGGATAGTAGCAGATGAGAGTAATTTATATGATGAAATGGACGGTTTTAATAATTTGTGTTTTTGTGGTTCCCTATATGGGATGAAAAAGAAAGAGAGGGAAGAAAGGGCTAGGTACTTGTTAGACCAATTTAACCTTGCCAGTGCTGGTAACCGCCCTTTTAAGACTTATTCAAAGGGAATGAGGCGTAAGCTTACTATAGCAGCAGGAATAATACATAAGCCTGAAATTCTATTTCTTGATGAACCAACCACAGGTATTGATGTAGAAAGTGCTAGGCAGATTCGCAGGCTCTTATTGGACCTTAAAGATGCTGGAACTACTGTTTTTATTACCACCCACTATATAGAGGATGCACAGCGTATATGTGATAGGATTGCCTTTATAGTAGATGGTGAAATAGTAAAAATTGGTACAGTGCCTGAGCTTATGGACAGTATTTCCCATGACCACACTATCCAGTTAGTAGCTAATGGGAATGTGGACACCATTGTAGAAGGGATTAAAGAACGCTTTATAGATTGTTTAATCAGTACAAAAGGAGATAATATACTAACCCTTAGTAGCAAGGAGAGAATTCCTTTATCACCGGTCTTACAATACTTGGATTCAAAAGGAATATCTGTATATGAAGCAAAAGAGATTAAGCCAAGCCTAGAAGATGTATTTGTAAAGGTTACTGGGATAGAAGCATCTAAGCTTGCTAGGGATAAAGAAAAAGGAGGTAAGGCTAAATGAAAAAATGGATTGCCTTCTGGTCTATATTAAAGAAAGATATAAACAATTACTATCTAAAGCCACCTAATATAAGTTGGGGCATAATTTTTCCCCTTTCATGGACCCTAATGCAGATTATTCGGTCTTCTGGTGAAATGACCATTAATGATATAAGAGACTTACTTCCAGGCCTAATGGCAATGAGTATACTCTTTGGTACAACATCAATGCTTGCTGTTACAATTACCTTTGAACGTAGGGGGAGGTCATTTGAAAGGCTCCTTCTGGCACCCATATCCATTAGCACTCTTGTTCTTGCTAAGATATCTGGGGCCATAATCTTTGGTATATTTAATTCCTTTGTTCCTGTAATCTTTTCATCTTTTTTCGTAGGTCTAAGTGGAATTAGCTGGGCAAGAGTTTTACTGGCTATATTATTAATAGCAGTTACTTCAACCCTTATGGGACTTATGATTGCTGTTTCAGCCAAAGAAGTGTTTGAAGCTCAGACCTTTTCTAACTTCTTTAGGTTTCCAATGCTTTTCCTATGTGGCCTATTCGTACCAATTAGCAGCCTGCCTGTTTTTCTTCGTCCCTTATCATTCGTATTACCCTTAACCTATGGAACTGATATGCTTAAAGGGGCTATTAACTACAATAGTACGTTACCACCAATACTTTCGACTTTTATATTATTAGTATTTACTTTAGGTCTATTTATGTATTGTAGGTATAACATAAGAAGAAAGTGGATTTTATAAATATGTAATAGACACCCTACTATCCAATCTAATTGTTTAGTCTAGTGTGTCTTAAATATAGGGAAAAGAGCTAAAGAATAAAAACAAGTACTAATATATTGTTGAAAAGACAGTTTAATGTGATACAATATTTAGTGTTGATTTTGGAAATACGTGAAGGAGTACAGAATGAAAAAAGGACAAGAATTTGAAGGATATGTTAGTGGACTTGAATTCCCAAATAAGGGGATTGTTGAAATAGAAGATAGAAAAGTAATTGTAAAGAATGCCTTACCAGGTCAAAAGGTTAAGTTTCGTATTAATAAACTAAGAAAAAGTAAAGTTGAAGGCAGATT
Organism: Clostridiales bacterium; assembly: GCA_012518885.1. Lineage (GTDB taxonomy): Bacteria > Bacillota > Clostridia > Lachnospirales > Lachnospiraceae > JAAYRG01. The sequence continues at coordinate 2,407 of JAAYRG010000182.1, forward strand.
AGTTGAAGTATTAGAAAACTCCCACCTAGAAGATAGGGAGGCAAAATGTATTCATTTTGGTCCTTGTGGCGGTTGTTCTTACCAAAACTTATCTTATAAGAACCAACTAGAACTTAAGAAAAAGCAAGTTAAAAGCCTAATTGATAAGGTTTGTGATGACTATATATTTGAAGGAATTATAGGAAGTCCTAATGAATGGGCTTACCGTAACAAGATGGAGTTCTCCTTTGGAGATGAAGAAAAGGACGGCCCATTAACTCTTGGACTTCATAAGAGGGGCAGTTTCTATGATGTTATAACAACAGACAAATGCCAGATAGTAGATGTGGATTACAATAAAATCCTTGCTTGTGTTTTGGATTACTTTGGAAAATTGGGGATAAATTACTACAAGAAGATGAGTCGTGTGGGTTACCTTCGTCATTTGCTTGTAAGAAGGGCTACTAAAACAGGTGAAATCCTTGTAAATCTAATAACTACATCCCAATGGGATTATGAAATACCAGAAGCAGAGGTCTTAGAGAACTTCAAAAACGAACTTCTCAAACTAGAATTAAATGGTGAAATCGTAGGAATCCTTCATACCTACAATGATACTATTGGAGACGTGGTTCAAAAGGATAGTATGAAGACCCTCTATGGTCAAGAATATTTCTATGAGGAAATCCTTGGACTTAAGTTCCAAATTTCATCATTCTCATTCTTTCAAACTAACTCCCTTGGAGCCGAACTTTTATATCAAAAGGCAAGAGAATATGTACTTAGTCCTTCAAGCAAGGATGAGAATGTTATGGAGAATGATGGCAGACAAGATAAGGAAATGGCAGATGCAACTCTGTTTGACCTTTATAGTGGGACAGGCACAATAGCTCAAATATTAGCACCTGTAGCAAAGAAGGTTATAGGAATAGAAATAGTTGAGGAAGCCGTTGAAGCAGCTAAAGAAAATGCATCTTTAAATGGCTTAGACAACTGCGAGTTTATTGCTGGTGATGTTCTTAAGGTTCTTGATGATGTAGAAGAAAAACCAGACTTAATTGTACTTGACCCTCCAAGAGACGGAGTTCATCCTAAGGCCCTTAATAAGATTATTGATTATGGCGTAGATAGGATAGTTTATATATCTTGTAAACCAACCAGTTTAGTAAGAGACTTGGTTGTACTTCAAGATAGGGGTTACAAGGTGGAGAAGGTGTGTGCAGTGGATTTATTTCCACAGACACCGCATGTTGAGGTAGTTGTGACGTTAAAAAAGGATAGGGTATAGTAATAGCAAGGGTTTAAGGCATTGAATGTACAGATGACATTCAATGCCTTTTCTGTTCTCGGGAACATGTCCATTAAAATGGTAAGATAGAAAAAGTAACAATGAAAGAGCGTCATTGATAT
>JAAYRG010000183.1 GCA_012518885.1 Clostridiales bacterium
TATGAATCAAAGAGCAAAACTTATATTACAGCAATTAGAAGATAAGGGTTCTGTTAGAGTATCTGAGCTTAGCAAACAACTTGGATGTTCAGAGGTTACAATAAGGAATGATATTCAAAAACTTGAAGATAAGGGCCTATTAATCAGGACCCATGGGGGTGCGACTAGGGTAGGCGCCCAAGTTTCAGTTAACTACCAAGCAGGTAACATATATAAAAATGCCGACCAAAAGCAAAGAATATCACAAAAGGCTTATGATTATATTAAAGATAATGAAACAATTATATTAGATGATGCTTCTATTAATTATTACTTAGCAAAGATTATTAAGGATAACCCTTCTAAGCATCTAGTAGTGATAACTAACTCTCTAGTCGCTGCCGGTATCCTAGCAGACTCAAAACATATTACCTTATTCCTTCTAGGAGGACAAGTTGGAGGTAACTTACCTGCTACCATGGGTGATATTACTTCTGATTATCTACGTAATATTCGAGCTGATAAGGCATTTATTAGTGCCCATGGGGTGAATTTTAAAGCCGGCATTACTTCCGTAGACTCACCTCAGCTACAAGTAAAAAAGGAAATTATTGATGCATCTCGAGAAGTATATCTTCTAGTTGATAGCAGTAAATTTGGTGGAGGCTATATTATGACAATATGTCCTCTATCTAGAATTACACGTATAATTACTGACAAGGATATAGACCAAGAACATCTAAAAGAAGCTAGCTCAAAAAATATTAATCTCGAAGTGGTTTAAAGTACATATTTCTATTAACAAGTAAAGAGGCAGGTAATTTTTTACCTGCCTCTTTACTATCTTTATTATCTTTATCAATAACTAACTAAGCCCTATTTAACCTTACCTTAAGAGAAACTCCACCTATTGATGTACTAATACAACAACTTGATTCTATCTCATATTCCTTATCAACATTAGGCACATCTTGTACTGGTGGTAATATATCATGTTTTAGTTCAGAACCAGAAAGTGCCGTAATAACATTACCACTAATAATATTAGCAATCTCTGATATTGCAGACGTTACAAAAATATCAACATCATCAAACTCCATACCACTCATTATTTTAACCATGCTTAGAGATGTATCAACAGGGAAGCTATAAATTACCTCGCCCTGAAGTTCCCCAACTATCCCAACTGATATAGCAATTTCATTTTCAGTTGAAAAGTCTTCAATTGGATGGTCAGAAATCTCTGAAATATTAAGCATTAGGTTGAAAACATTATAAGTCGCATCTACAAAAGCCTTATAAAGCTTATTTTCCATTTCCGTCCACCCCTTCCTTCACTGCATAGTTTGCAATTCGTTGGTCTTCGGCAGCCACATGGTTAATAAGCCATGCAAGAAGTTTTCCTCCAAACTCTTGCATCAAATTTTGATCATAATTTGATTCTTCGAATTTCCTTGAAACATCTAGAACATAATCTACCATTCCATTATGTATATTTTTGTGGGCTTCATAACCAGGGTAATTAATACTCTTTTGATACTCTTCTTCAGCCTCAAAATGTTCTACAACATATCCCTTCATAAACTCTAGGGTTTCATTTAGCTTTGGTACTTTTCCTTCCCAGTTGTCCTTTGAACGTAATACTTGCAAAAAGGCTTCTACACGTTTGAATAACTCTTTATGCTGTGCATCTATCAAAGGAACACCCAGTTCATATGTATCTTTCCATAACATAATACTACTATTCCTTTCTTATCTTTGATTATTAAATTCTTCTTATTCATAACAAAATCCAATCCCATTATATGACAACAAATGACTTATTTCAATTAACAAAATATAAAATGTTTATCCTATCATCTTTATATATTTAGTTGTTATTTTAAGTCGGAATAATTCATGGAGATTCGACCTAATATAAAA
>JAAYRG010000184.1 GCA_012518885.1 Clostridiales bacterium
AGGACAGAGGTGGAAGTGCAGTAATGTATGGAGCTGACTGTTACTAATAGGTCGAGGGCTTGACCTAAAATGGTTTGTTTAGAATAAGCTATTAAGCTTGGATGTTATATTTTCATGTGTAGAGTAAGTCAATTAAATGTAAATAATAGCAGAAAACATATGTTTTCTGTTTTTTTTTATTATAAATTTTAAAGCCTTTGCTTTATTAATATGAGACTGATATCAAGGGGAATACCATGGTTAAGAAGAAAGAATATGCGAATCATTTTAATAGAATAAAATCCTTTTATAAAATTGCAGACGGGTTTTCATTAAAATATATACCAATGTATATAATAATATCCGCAACATCAAATATTATATTACAATATGTATTACATAAAGACATAGTATCAAGATTAACGTTTTTCATCATAATGTTAATCTCTATTCCAATCAGTCTTCTTTGGACAAAATTTGTTTTGGAAACTAATATTTCAATCTTTGACCGTCCCCTGACAAAGTATCTTAAGAAGCAAGCATTATCTCGTAGAGGAGTAGCAATAATATTTTTTTATCTAATCGTAGATGCTGTAGGTTCAATAGAAACTTCAGGTGACATTATCACTATGATTTGGAAATGGTTTGCACTGGTAAGTTTTTCAATATGTATTATTGTGCTAATAGTATCATTTATCATAATCGCATTTAGAAGAATTAAAAGGCCAGTACGAAGATAGGGAGGATTTCATGATGTTGACAGAACTATTAGTTGTTACGGGAATTGGAGCATTGATATCGTTAGGAATGCTTGCCTACTATCAACCTAAAATTAACAAACTTAAAAAACGATACGAAGAATTCACTCAGAAAGTTAGAGACAACATTAATAATATGTCTAAGCAAGAGAAAGAAAATTTCTTTTCAAATATGTCCGATGAAACAGAGAATTTTTTTCAGGACATTTTACATAATAACAGCAATTTTTCTGGCATTCATCAATTTCAAGCCTCTCATATGCATTTTCATCAAATGGATCAAATGCAAAATCAGCAATTTCAGGATTTTACTAGATGGGCGATGGATGAGAGCATGAAGTCTGTAACTGCTTTCGACCATGGTGTATATGTACAGGGACCTGGTTTTAATCCATCTGATACGATGGCTCATCAAATGAATCAACAAATGGATTTTGGACATCACAATATGGATACAGGCTTCAATGATACTATGGGTAGTAGCATGAATTTTCCAAATGATTTTTAAATACAAGCGAATTATATGATTTTCCGAACAGAGAAAACTACTAAATTCAATGTAGTTCGATCTGTTCGTTTTTTGTTTATATAAGATTTCTAGTAATTGATTGCTTAATATCACCATAATATGTTAGTATATAAGTGACTACAGATATTTGGATAAGGGGGAATGAATATTGCTAGCTGAGATTGATTTGTTCGTCATTTTGCCTATTGTACTTTTTGTAATAGGATTTATATTAATAGGAATAGAAATGTTAACACCGGGTATATCCGTACCAGGAATTACTGGTTCAGTTTGTCTTATTCTGGGTATTTTTCTAACAGCAGATACCTTTCAAGAAGGTATAGTTATAACAATCATTGTATTAGTAATCCTTAGTATTATGTTTGCAATTACTTTAAGAATACTTTCCAAGGGGAAGTTAAAGTCTCCAATTATATTGAAAGAAGAACAAAATAGAGATAAAGGCTATCTTAGTTCAAACGATTTAAACCATCTTCTTGGAAAAGAAGGAATGGCAACTACTGATCTTCGCCCTTCAGGTACTGGTGTTTTTGATGGAATGGAATTAGATGTAATTTCAGAAGGGAAATATATTGAAAAAGGTACAAAACTTATTATCCATAATGTGCAGGGCTCTAAATTAATCGTAAAAGTAAATGATTAAATTATCAGAAATAATGTGAAATCACTATTAACTATAGACGAATCTTATTTTTTAAAAGAAAGAGGGGTAAAACATGAATGCTGAAATTACTTTAATAATATTAATTGGAATTATTAGTTTACTGATTGTTTTGTTTTTTAGCTTTATACCTGTTGGATTATGGATTTCTTCCTTAGCGGCAAATGTTAAAGTTAGTATTTTCAATTTAATTGGTATGCGTTTGCGCCGTGTTAGACCGGCAATGATTGTACTTCCATTAATTAAAGC
>JAAYRG010000185.1 GCA_012518885.1 Clostridiales bacterium
ATTATTTAAATGTTTTCTAAGTAACATACAAAAAGGCGGTGGGGTCATAGGATTTTCCTTGTTTTCCTCTGTAAGAGATACTAGAGGAAGAGTCGCATTCGCAGACAAAAACAAACGAAAAGTTACCCTATTATTGTTAACCTGTAACAAAAGTTGGTCATGTTCAGGTTGATATATTTTATTAATTCTTCCATTCAGTAATTTATCGTTTAGTTCATAAACTAAATTTGAAATAACAAATCCATCTAAAGCCATATCAAATCTCCTTCGTATAGACTAATCTTAAGTATAGCACCCAATGGGTATGACGTCTAGGGAAAAAGGTAGGCTGTGTACAAAATTAGCCGTAAATATTGACTTGCAGCCGTATTTCAATTATAATAAATTGGATATATGTTTACCAATTATTTTCAAATAAACTAGAAAGAAAGTGCTGTAATGATTAAAAGTATGACAGGATTTGGCAGGTCTGACCAGTCCAGTGAAGAAAGAAAATTACTTGTAGAGATAAAGTCTGTAAACCACAGATACTGTGATATTAATATCAGACTTCCTAAGAAGTTACTTTTCTTAGAATCTAAGATAAGAAATCTAATCAAAAATTACGTAGACAGAGGAAAAATTGACGTATTTATTACTTACGAAGAATATATAAACAGCAATATAGGTATTAAATACAATGAAAAATTAGCCCATGATTACATGGAAGTCTTTAAGCGTATGGAAGATGGCTTTAATCTAGAAAATGATATTAGAGTATCTACTCTAGCAAGGTTCCCTGAAGTAATAATTCTAGAAGAGCAAACTACTAATGAAGACGATTTATGGCCAGATTTAGAAAAGGCAATAGAGGCAGCTACTATAGAACTAGTAGAAGCAAGAAAGATAGAAGGTCAAAACCTACTTAATGATTTAATATCCAAACTTGATTTAATGGATGAGTATGTTTCTATTATAGAAGAGAAAGCTCCTGAAATTGTTGAGGAACATTATAGGAACTTAAAGGCTAAGGTAGAAGAATTACTTGGAGATACAAAAGTTGAGGAAAGCATTTTAGCAACTGAAGTAGCTACTTTTGCTGACAAGGTTTCTGTTGATGAGGAGATAGTTCGACTAAAGAGTCATATATCTAACATGAGAGAAACTTTAGAGTCAGAAGAAGGAATAGGTAGGAAGCTTGATTTCATTGCTCAAGAGATGAATAGAGAGGCTAATACTATTCTTTCTAAAGTTAATGACCTTGAAGTAACTAATGTTGCTATTGATTTAAAGACTGAAGTAGAAAAGGTAAGAGAGCAAATTCAAAATATTGAATAGAAAAGAGGATTAACTTGAATCGACTAATTAATGTAGGATTTGGTAATGTAATTAATTCTAGTAGAATTTTAGGTGTTATTAGCCCTAACGCAGCTCCAATTAAGAGAATGATTCAAAACTCAAAGGATGCAGGAACTGCAATAGATGCTACTTGTGGAAGAAAAACTAAGTCAGTAATTGTCATGGATACCGGACATTTGTTTTTATCAGCATTACTACCTGAGACTATCTTACACAGGGTCAATTCAATCAACTCTCTTGAAGAGCCTGAAACACCTACCATGTAATTTATTAAAACAATATTATTTGTAAATAATACCAATAATGAAGGCTTTACAAAGCAAGCATAATCAATTATTCTAAAAGTAGCAGGTTAGAATATTAATAATAATAGGATATAAGATACCCACGAAAGGAGAGCATATATATGTTACGACCATCATATACAGATTTGATTAAGATTGTTAATAGTGAGGTTGGACCAGGTGAAGACCCTGTTGTAACAAGTCGTTACTCTATAGTTCATGCAACAGCAAAAAGAGCTAGACAAATAATTAATGGGTCCGAACCTCTTGTAGATACAGAATCTAAGAAGCCTCTTTCTGTAGCAGTAGAGGAATTTAATGAATCTAGAGTTAAGATAATACATGACGAAGAATAAAGCTAATTGATAAAGTAATTAATTAAACTGTTGCAACTCTATATACATTTCTCTTTCACTTATAGGACAACTATGGGTGAAAGTGAATTTGTTTGTTTGCAACAGTTTTTAAATCATAGGGAACTTTTAATGTTTTGACCGTTAAGGAGCCAATATGAATAGTGATAATAATAAGTTCACAGACGATGTTAATCAAGAAATTATAACTAATGAAGATATTGATAACGAAGGTGAGGATGGAACAGGTTTATTTAGAGAAATTCTAGAAACCGTAATCTATTTTATTGTCATCGTTGTAATTTTTATGTTACTCCAAGCTTTTGTAGGACAGCACATTGAAGTAATTGGAAGCTCAATGGAAAACACCCTTAATAATAGGGATCATTTGATACTCGAGAAGTTATCCTACCGTTTTAATGAACCTGCAAGATTTGATATTATAGTTTTTCGTCCGTATGATACTGAAGAAGAAAAAGACACATTCTTTATAAAAAGAGTTATTGGTTTACCAGGTGAGCGAATAAAAATCGAAAATGGACAAATATATATTAATGGTGAAGTATTAGAAGAAAACTATGGCAACGAGGTAATAAAGGACCCTGGTATTGCCTATGAAGAAATTGTTTTAGCAAGTGATGAGTATTTTCTATTAGGAGATAACCGTAATAACAGTAGTGATAGTAGGTCACTTGGTATAGGGCCTGTTAAAAAGGATGCGATTATAGGCAGGGCTTGGGCTAGGATATGGCCACTTGATAATATAGAGATACTTAATCACTAATATTAAGTTGGTGGTATTTTAATGAAAAAAGAAGAAAAGGAACATATAGATAAAGAGCAAAGTTCTTTGTCATTTATTATAGAGCTTATAATATATTTTGTTTTGATAATTATTATTACTAATTTTATAACTAGCCATGTTGTGCAAAGAACAATAGTAGAAGGCTGGTCAATGGAAAACACCTTATATGATGGTGATAATATAATAGTTGAAAAGGTATCCCACAGATTGGGAAGGTTAGAACGTTTTGATATTATAGCATTTTATCCTAATGGTAAAGACACTAAAGATTATTATATAAAACGTATAATTGGACTACCAGGAGAACATGTAAGAATTACAGATAATAAAATTTATATTGACTCAGTACCTTTAGAAGAGGATTATGGTAAGACAGATATTCTCGGTTACGAAGGTATAGCAGAAGAAGGTATAGTTTTGTCAGAAGATGAATACTTTGTCTTAGGAGACAACCGTACCGACAGCTATGACAGTAGGTATGAAGAAGTAGGACCAGTTAAGTTCGATAAAATTGAAGGAAAAGCAGTTTTAAGAATTTGGCCTTTAAATGATTTTGGAACTCTTGATTAACCTTTTAAAAATATAAATTTTAATCTTAATATTTGGAGGAGAACCCATGAAACTATCCAGTTTATTAGAAAACACTGAATTTATATGTGAGCAGGGAGACATAGACATTGAGATTGAGAATCTTGTATACGATTCCAGAAAGGTTGTAAAAGGTTCAGTATTTGTATGTATATCCGGCATGATACGTGATGGACATTTCTTTGCAAGTTCAGCTGCAACTAATGGTGCTGCTGCTATAGTTGTAGAAAAAGATATAGAACCTATTAACAACGTAACTATAATAAGAGTAAAAAACACAAGAGAGGCCCTTGCCAACATGGCTGCTGTATACTTTGGACATCCTGCAAGAGAACTAGTTACAATTGGAATTACAGGGACTAAGGGGAAAACCACAACAACATACATGGTTAAGTCCATATTAGAAGAGGCTGGTATTAAGACTGGTCTAATAGGGACTATTGAAACCATTATAGGTAATGAAGTTATACCTGCTAATAACACAACTCCAGAATCATATGTTATACAAGAATACTTTAGGAAAATGGTTGATGAAGGTTGTAAATGTGTTGTTATGGAAGTTTCGTCCCAAGGTCTAATGATGAATAGGGTTGATGGCTTTGTCTTTGATTACGGAGTGTTTACTAATATAGAACCAGACCATATTGGTCCAACAGAACACAAAGATTTTGATGACTACCTAAATACAAAGTCCTTACTTTTTAGGAAGTGTAAGGTAGGTTTACTTAATATAGATGATGAGCATATAGAAGACATATTAAAAGGTCATACGTGTGAAGTCGAAACTTTTGGTATAGAAGGCGAGTCGGACCTAAGGGCTACAGCTATTGATTTACATATAGGTGATGGAAGTCTTGGCATTAATTTTGATGTAGAAGGACTTATAAATGATAGTTTCCATCTAAATATTCCAGGAAGGTTTACTGTTTACAATGCACTTACAGCAATAGCGATTTGTAGACGTCTTGGCATATCAACTGAGGTAATGAAAAAAAGCCTAGAGAATGTAAAAATCAAGGGAAGGTTAGAACCAGTAGAGATTTCTAGTAACTTTACCCTTTTAATTGACTATGCCCATAATGCGATGAGTCTAGAGAGTCTACTTACAACCCTAAAAGAATATAAGCCCAAAAGATTAGTATGCCTTTTTGGATGTGGAGGAAACCGCTCAAAACTAAGAAGGTATGAAATGGGAGAAATATCTTCTAAACTAGCAGACCTTACAATTATAACATCTGATAATCCAAGGTTTGAAAAGCCAGAAGATATAATTGATGACATCTTAATAGGTGTAAAAAAAGGAAAAGGTGACTATATTACTATTGTTGACCGTAAAGAGGCGATTAGGTATAGCATTGAGAATGCACAGGTAGGTGACCTTATAGTTTTAGCAGGAAAAGGCCACGAAGATTACCAAGAAATTAAAGGCATTAAGTATAACATGGATGAAAGAAACCTAATCAAAAAGATTGTTGAAGAGATGGAAGCAGAAGGAATAAAGATAATCTAGAATATAAAGGCGGTGTACTAAAGTTTATTTAGCAGACCTATTGTCTGCCTTTAAACTTTTAATTATATGAAAGAAATGAATATAGAACAAGTTGCTAAGGCTACTAAGGGTAGAATTATTTACAATGATTTAGCAAAGGACTTATCAACCACTACAATATCATCTGTAAGCACAAACTCTAAAGACCTAGAACAGGGAGCCTTGTTTGTACCTATTGTAGGTGAGAGGGTGGATGCTCACGACTTTATAGAGGATGCTAAAAGAAACGGCGCAAAAGTATGTCTTACTTCAAGGGATGATATATACCACAAGGATATTATTTGTATAAAAGTTGATGATACCCTAAAGGCCCTACAAGATTTGGCGACTTACTACCGTAGCCAGTTTCCTATACCTGTTATTGGAATAACTGGGAGTGTTGGAAAAACCACTACTAAAGAGATGGTATCAAGTGCCCTAAGTACTAAATACAGGGTGCTTAAAACTCTTGGTAATATGAATAGCCAAGTAGGTCTACCCCTAATGATGTTTAAAATAGAGGAAGACCACGAACTAGCTGTTATAGAGATGGGTATTAGTGAAGAAGGGGAAATGGATAGACTAGTTAAGATTGCAAAACCTGATGTTGCAATAGTTACTAATATTGGTATTTCCCATATAGCCCTACTTAAAACCCAAGAAAATATTAGGAAAGAAAAGCTTAAAATTATTAATGAGTTTAGTAAGGGGTCAAGACTTTTTATAAACGGTAATGACCCGTTACTACGGGACCTGGTTGATTATAAAGCCTTAGTTATGGATAAGGATAGTTCATGTAATAATGATGAAATAGACCTAGATGAAACTACAAGGGATAAGATTATCTCTAACCCCATAATTTCCTTTGGAACAAATGAGAGAAACACTTATAGTGCTAAGAATGTAAGAGTAGATAGTGGAAAGACATATTTTACTCTAGTGAATTCTATAAGTGCTTGTGAGGAAGAGATAGTGCTTAATGTACTTGGTGAACATAATATTAATAATGCACTTTGTGCCATAGCAGTGGCAGAGTTTTATAATATCGATGCAGCTGTTGCAAAAAAGGGATTAGAAGATTATAGGCCAATATCTATGAGAGGCGAAATTAAAGAAGTGGCTAGTATTACAATCATTGATGATACTTATAATGCTAGTCCAGATTCAATGAAAAGTGGAATTAATGTACTCCTATCAACTAATAATTCAAACCGTAAAATAGCAGTTTTAGCCGATGTTCTTGAACTTGGTTCATTATCCGAAGGTGCTCATTATCAGGTAGGAGAATACATTGCAAGCAAGCATATAGATGAAGTAATTACTATTGGCAAGGAAGCTAGACATATTGCTAGTGGAGTAAATGCTAATAACAAAGATATTATTACCCACTCATTTGATAATAATGAGCAAGCTATAGGGTATTTGGATAATACACTTAGACCAGGAGACGCCTTACTAGTTAAGGGGTCTAGGGGTATGAAAACTGAAGAAATTGTTAATTATTTTATCTGTAAATACAAAGAAGACTAAGTAGATATTAACTAATATAAGATTTTATAGAAGGAGATTGGTATGAATCAACCTAATATATATGCGGATATAATTATTGATATATCCCATGAGAGTTTAGACCAAACATACCAATACCTTATACCCAAAGAACTTGAAGCAAAAGTACTTATTGGTTCAATGGTAGAAGTTCCTTTTGGAAGAGGAAACAGAATCATTAAGGGATATGTAGTTGGTACATCGTATAAACCAAAGTGGGATATAGATAAGATTAAACCAATTAAATCGCTAGTATCTGATGCAATTGTCATAGAGGGCCATCTTATTCAACTTGCCTACTGGATGAAGGTAACCTTTGGTTCAACAATGAATGATGCACTAAAAACTGTTATTCCGGTAAAGAAAGAAGTACAGGCAAAATTAAAAAAGAGGGTAAGACTTCTTTTGTCAGAAAAGGAAGCTAAGGACTTACTTGATAAGTGCAAGCAAAAAAGCTATAAGGCACGAGTACGTTTGCTAGAGGTCCTAATTAAGGATAAGGTACTAGACCATGGTTTTGTAACTAAAAATCTAAAAATCTCAACATCTACCCTTAATGACTTAGAAAAGCAAAATGTTATAGCCATAGATGAGAAAGCAATATATAGGAATCCAGTACTAGAGAATCCGATTATTAAAAAGGATATTACCTTAACTTCTAGTCAACAATTTATTGTAGATGATTTCTTTGATGAGTTCATAAGAGGAATAAGGAAAACTTATTTAATTCATGGTGTAACTGGAAGTGGGAA
>JAAYRG010000023.1 GCA_012518885.1 Clostridiales bacterium
TGTGCTCCTTTGCAAATTTTGATTATTATCTCATTTCACGATTTTCTCCCATATTAATTCACAATAAAGCACGATATCCAATTGAATAGGCTACAGCTTCCTGCTCATATTGATATGTCGCCTAACGTTCCGGGTTCCCGATGTTGCCGGGCCTTAGAGGCACCGACTGAACCCTAGTTCTTACCCTTGGTGGAGGAGGTGCCGTCCAGACCTGGCTTAGGCCTGGCAATATGGGCCGGAGTGACCGAAGGGAACAGAGCCGGGAACCCTGTTGTTAAATGAAGTTGGTCGCCCCCAGACTTAAGAGTCGCCATGGAGGGCGACTTCTCATTGTCTTGTCAACTCTATCTTTATTGCCTACTTTTATATATATCATTAAGAAATTGTTTTGTTAATTCTTCTGTTTTATTATCAAACAAATCGTTCCACGTATTATTCTCACTTGTTCTTAATTTAATTGCTGTTGTAATAATCCCAATATCCACTGTTTTTAGTTCTTCCAATATTAGTTTTCTATAACTATACAAATGTGGCTCCTTATAGCAATATGTTCCAATGGTTGTGAAAAGTGTCATAATAAATGTCAATGTTTTTTCTGATATATTCATATTTTTTGCTATATTAAATATTTCTATTGCCCTTTCAAGTAGATACTTAGTTAAATCGCCCTGTCCTCTCTTAATACTACCTAAAATCATCCATCCCATAGCATTAGAAACACACCTCAAACTTGTTTCATAATTGTTTTCAATATTGCTCATTCCAATATTGAAGATAGATTTGTACAGAAGCTTCAACTTATCTTTATCTTTTAATATAAAGTTTAACTCTTCACCATCATTTATAAACCGAAACATAAATTCTACTATTTTACAACTTAAGTCCTCACTTATTTCAAATTTTTTTGTAACAAGATCTGTCATTTCATTAATAATATAATTTCCAAAATCAGAAGATATTTTATTTTCCTTATCAAGCTGTTTTATACATTTACCTAATTGTGATAATGTGATTTCGGTAAATAGTCTATTATCTATATTTGAGACCTCAGATAGAATATATATGTATATATCAAACAGTCTAATCTGTATATTTTTAGAACGAGATTCAAGTGAAGTTATACAATCATTTAATTCTTCCGTGAATAAGTAAAATATACCAGTGTTGTTTTTAATAATTGATCTACTAAATAGTTTGTAAAAATCATTAGCAATATTTCTAATTGCATTCCCATTATACAGATTATTATTAACTATTTCTTGGAACTCCGGCAGTAAAATATTCCCATTGGGTTTAATGTCGGTTGATATTAAATCTAATAAAATCTCAACATTTCGTTCTCTATTTTTGTCTGTAAATTCATTTGGCCATTTTTTATTTGTTTCTCTTAGAAAAAAGAATACATAATCTAACCATCTGCCATCAACAATCAAGTCATGTTTAATTTCATCAATCAGTTTTAAGTAATCCTTTATTTTATTAATGTCTCCATTTTCTATTATATAAAAAGAATAATGAGCATAATATACAACTATGTTTTTAAATGAATGATTAATCTTAGCGGCATGTACAGAAAATTCCCTAAATTTTTCAAAAAGATAATTGTACTTTTCACTGTTATTGTTTATATTATCGTTTAAGCTTTTTTTCATACAATATGTTATCAAGTCTATAAAATATTTTAAATTAGTATCTCTTTGAACGTAGTTTAATGACATAGTCATATTAAAGCATTCATCAATCAAAAATCTAATCCAATGCAATTCACAATTTGATTGAATTAGTTTTTTGGATATCTTTTTATATAAATTAAATATTATCTCTACTACCGTGTTGTAATCATTTTTTTGCAATTGGTAAATTAACCTATTTATTGCATCAATGTATTTTTTATACAAATTAAATTGTTTTGTTTGAATGCAAGCAAATAAATTTTTCTTATGTTGATCTATTAAACTATCTATAAAATACTCAGATGTACATTCTTTAGCCAGTTCTATCTGATACATAGAATATAAAATAACTTTGTTAAAAAAGTAATCGACTTCATCCTCCGATACATTTTTTTCAATGATCATTTTATTACATTCAGAAATCAATGTAATAAAAACAGCGCTTATATTATTAGATATATTATGACATATATAGAACTCTTCTTTTACAAAGCACTCTTCAAATAGTCTCTCCATTTTTTCAAATATTTCATCGAGTTCTTTATGTTTGAGTATATTATGTTGAAGTTGCTCCTTTAAACCATCTGTATATTTGTTAACATATGTATTGATCATAAGTGTTTTATTAGATTCATACGTAGATATCAAAATATAGATAATTATTGATATAGAAACTAATGCAAAGAATAACTGAGATATAAATCCTCCCCCATATCCTACTAATATACTTCCCCAAATTGTTATAATTACAATATTTGATATATTAGTTGTTACTGTTTTTAAAAAAATACTTTTAATAATTTCCAATGGATATCTATTTTTGTAGAATTGTAAAAGCAAGAAGTAACAAGAAATCCAAAATCCTGCTAATACTAAAACACTAGATAGCATAACTTGGGTTAAAGTATTTAAAGATGTATTTGTATTACTTTCAAAAACTATATCTGCTATAAATGCAACTACAGAGAAGATAGCAAATAAGGAAAAACGTATAATTTGTCGGTATTTATATCTATTTTTCTCGTATCCTTTCATAGTTATCATAGGATATAGTCACCTCCTTATAAATTTAAATATATATTTAAATGTTTTAACTAATAAAAAATGCTGTTTTTCTTCTCCGTTACAAACTTTTCAAATCCGTGTCATGGACGGCGCGGCCTAATGCGACCAATTTCATTTAACGTTTTGGATTGCCGACGTGCCCGAAGCTAGATAACTCCTATCTTACTGCGGGCATGTGGTGCTGCCCTGCTTCATGCCCTTACTTCAGCACCTTTACGGCAATCTGGTGTTATCCGCATTTTTGACTTTTTACATTAATATGCAATGCTTTTAAGAGTACTCTAAGCCCTAATATAAATGACCATATAAAAAAGATCCATATCCACCCTACAACAAATATAAACATAGTTATGTTAAAATCAAAATTCCAAAAACTAAACTGAGAATTCTTTATGATATAGATTGTGAGAGGTAAAAATAGATAAATAGTAATTCCAAGTAGTAAGGTTTGAGGTATACAATTTATTATAAAGCTATGCATAAGTCTTCTTTTTTCACGTTCACATTCCCTAGTTTTCTCTTCTCTAGGGATTTCTTTATCTATGTCTTCTATTATTTTTGGATATCTTAAACTAAATAACATAATAACAAAAACTAGCAATACACTTGTAGCAGAAAATGAATCTATAATAATACTTTTCAAATCCACAACTATCTTTCCCTCGCAGGAGCAGCCTCTAATTCGCTGATATTTATTCCATATGCATTACATAATATTTCAAAAGTATCTTCTGGAATGCTATAAACCCCTGCAGAATTTTTAACTTTTGCGATTTGATCTAGATATGGTGCTTTCACTGAAACCATCTGCTTCAATTCTTCTAACAAATTATCAGATTGAATTACTATTCTATAAGATAACCCATCATTCTGAGCAGTTCTTAGTAATGCTTTTATTGAATTTAGAAGCTCATCTTCAAGTTCGTATTTATACTTTGTTCTTACATCTCTTAATAATGTACGACTACTTGATTCTGTTAACTGAAACAAAGCTGATATTTCAGACTCATTTGGAATTCTTCCAACAAAATAATGTTTCATCAAATGAAACAATTTTCTTTCTCTAATTTCATTAGCTCTCGTTGGAAGTTGCTTCCCAAGTATCATCTCTAAATACTCTGATATTGATGCCATACCTATTCCATAAATAGCCAATGTAAGCTCATCAGTATCCTGGCAGCCAAGAATGCCCTTTAATAGCCTGTCCTCATCTTCACCAATTAACTGCTCCAAGTTTAAATTAATCTCCATCTTTATTCCTCCTCGATAAATAATAAATTTAAATTTCGGATAACGTTCGCCGATTACCGACGTTGCCTAACCTTAAGCCGAATTCTTTCAATTTCTACCTACCGGCGGCCGCGACTGCGGTTACGTTAGGCAATGTGGGCGCGCTAACTCCATGATTTGACTTTTTTGAA
>JAAYRG010000024.1 GCA_012518885.1 Clostridiales bacterium
CCTAGTTGATAGTTATTCCAGTCTTTTAGAATCTCTATAGTAACCTCATAGGCTAGTTCCTCTTTGGTTTCAAAATACCTATATAGGGTTCTCCTTGTTATATTAGCCTTATCTGCTATATTATCCATAACAGTATTAAATAAGCCTTTTTCAATATATGTTTCCCTTGCTTTTTCAATTATTAATTTTTGCCTTTCCCTTCGTTTATCCATGTGGCCTCCCCTAATATAGTGTACAATAAGTAAATAGGAACAATGAAAATAAGTTTTACAATTATTGTATATATTTAATTATATAATGTGGCACAGTATGCGTCAAGGAAAACCAGGCTAGTAAAGGTAAGGTAGAGCCATATTCTTTATAGACAATACTGGCTAGATAAGCTAAGCTAGACTTTAGTAAAAGTGCTAAGTTTTGCCTTGTCATTCATAGGCACATAACGACAGTTCAAGTCGTATTTTTGTCATTTCAAAGCAAATTAAGTACAGAAATTCTTTTAATACTTATAATAAAAATATGTTTAACTGAGATAACTATGAACTTATTCAAAATAGACAAAATATTGATTATAATATTTAGGAGAGATAAAAATGAAGAATGTGCTTATAGTTGATGATGCTGCATTTATGAGAATGTCAATTAAAATGACCCTTCAAAAACACGGATTCAATGTAGTTGGTGAAGCAGATAATGGTAAGGTAGCTGTTGAGAAGTATTTAGAATTACGCCCGGACTTAGTGACTATGGATATTACTATGCCTGAGATGACAGGTATAGAAGCCTTAAAGGAGATTGTAAAGAATGATCCACAGGCTAATGTAATTATGGTTTCTGCTATGGGCCAGGAAATGCTTGTTAAGGAAGCTATTATAAGTGGTGCCAAGTCATTTGTAGTTAAACCATTTACAGAAGATACTCTTATTAAAGTATTAGATAAATTTAAATAGCACAATGGAGGTAGAAAAATGTCTATGAACTACTCGGGTGATTCCTTACTTGGTATGTTTCTGTTTGAGACAACTCAGCTACTAGAACAGTTAGAGGAAAGTATATTAAATACTGAACATACATCTAGTTTTACACAGGAAGATATAAATGAAATATTTCGTATAATGCATACGATAAAAGGGTCTGCAGCAATGATGCAATACCACAATGTTTCAAAGCTTGCTCACGCATTAGAAGACTTGTTTGACTATCTAAGATCAGAAGAGAATGTAGAAATTGATTATTCTGCTCTTACTGACTTAGTATTTGCTAATGTGGACTTTATAAATGAGCAAATTGGTAAGATTGAAGAAGGTGCTACAGAGGACGATGATGCAACAGAATTAATTAATGCTAATAGGGATTTCCTTGCTAAGATTAAGAATGAAGATAAAGGACAATCCTCCTCTGGAGAAGCTAATGCTTCAGGTAATGGCAAGGCAGGAGACGGACTACAGGCAGAAAAGAATGCTAATTTTAAGTATTCATACAAGGCAACTATTTATTTCTCAGAAGGCTGTGAAATGGAGAATATTAGAGCCTTTGGTATAATCAACAATCTAGAAGAGGTTGCAGGTGATATCAAACATATTCCAGAGGACCTTATGGCATCAGAGGCAGCAGAAGAGATAAAGAGTAGCGGCTTTAGGTTTGTATTTAATAGTAATTGCACCTATGTAGATATCCATCAATTATTAATGCAGACAATATTCTTAAAGGAACTTGAATTAGAACAAGTAGATACTAGTGGCGAAGCAAAAAGTGATAGTAAGACTTTAGAAGCTAACCAAAGTCAAGCTAGTAACGTAGAAAAGAATCAAGAAGCTACTATGGCTTCTGATGTAAAAAAGGGACAAGAAGATACTACTAGGCAGAAACAGGCACAAAGACAAAGGCCAAACCTTACCCACCAAAGTATTATTAGTGTTCCAGTAGAAAAACTAGATAAACTAATGGACTTAATGGGTGAGTTTGTTATATCTGAGGCTATGGTGACCCAAAACCCTGACCTTGTAGGGCTTGAACTTCCTAACTTTGAAAAATCTGCTCTACAACTTAAGAAAATAACCAAGGAACTTCAAGAGGTTGTAATGTCCATCCGAATGGTTCCATTATCAGCAACATTTAATAAGATGAAGAGAATTGTAAGGGATATGGGTAAAAAACTTGATAAGGAAGTAACCCTTACAATCTTAGGTGAAGAGACAGAAGTTGATAAGAATATTATTGAGCACATATCAGACCCATTAATGCATCTTGTAAGAAATGCACTAGACCATGGTTTAGAAACTAAGGAAGATAGAATTAAGGCTGGAAAACCTGCTGTAGGTAACATCAAGCTAGAAGCTAAAAACGTAGGTAGCGATGTTTTAATTATAGTACAAGATGATGGTAAGGGTATTAATAAAGATAGCATTATCAGAAAGGCTAAAGAAAAAGGCCTACTAAAAAGACCAGTTGAGTCAATGTCAGATAAGGACATATTCAACCTAATCCTTCTACCAGGTTTCTCAACAAACGAAAATGTTACAGAATACTCAGGTAGAGGAGTTGGAATGGATGTTGTAACAAAGGGTATCGAAGCTATAGGTGGTTCTGTTTCCATTGATAGTATAGAACATGTAGGTACAGCATTTACAATGAAGATACCTCTAACTCTTGCAATTGTTGATGGTATGAATGTTTCAGTAGGTGAATCTATCTACACAATTCCAACCATGAACATTAAGGAGTTCTTCAAACCAGTGTTAGAGGATATTATTATTGACCCTGACAAGAACGAGATGGTTATTGTTAGAGGCGAATGTTATCCAATACTAAGACTACATAATGCCTTCAAGGTTGATACTGACGTAACAGACTTTGAAGATGGTATATTTATAATTGTAAAGCATGATCAACACACAATATGTTTATTTGTTGATAGGTTAATAGGACAGCAGCAAATCGTAGTAAAGGCTCTGCCAGAATATATCTTAAGAAGCAAGAGGGTAAAAGGTCTTGCGGGATGTACCCTATTAGGTGATGGTAGTATTAGCTTAATAATTGATGTTTCAGGGTTAAATGACTTGCTATAATGGTTTAAAAGGTTACCCCTTACTAACCTAAATAAAATAATAAGGAGATGGGATTGTGAACAATATAGTACAAGATGATTTTTATCTAGAAGAAGATACTCAAAAGGATAAATATTTAATATTTAACTTAGGTAATGAATTTTACGGTATAGAAATTAAAAATGTTATTGAAATTATCGGAATGCAACCAATAACACCTGTTCCAGAACTTCCAGAATACATAAATGGGATTATTAACCTAAGGGGTAAGATTATTCCAGTTATGGATGTAAGAACAAGATTTAAAATGCCTAAAATAGAGTACGATGATAGGACATGTATTATTGTAGTAGATGTTGATGATATATCTATAGGTCTTATCGTTGATATTGTTGCTGAGGTTATAACAATAGAAGAAGAAAACATTGTTTTACCACCAGAAAATACAAGAAAATACAATAGGTATATAAAAGGAATAGGTAAACTAAATAATGAAGTAAGGCTATTACTAGATTGTCACAAATTATTAACTGAGGATGAATTAGAAAGTTTAGAATCGGTAGAAGAGGCTCTTGAGTAATGATTGTTTTGTAATTGACTGGAGGATGAGGCCTGATGAGAACACGCAAGTGGTATGAAAATTTGGAAATAAAGGGCAAACTAACTTTTAGCCTTGTTTGTATAATAATTATAATGGCTATTATTGGATTTGCCGGAATAGTAAGTGTTGATAAAATTCAAGAACATACTAGTAGTGTATATGTAGAATATGGGGAGGGAATATCCCACTTAAGTAATGTGGGTATTGCCCTAAACCAAATCCATACAGATACATCTGCCTTAATTTCAAATAAGGGGAATAAGGTGGATATATTAGAGTCTACTAGTACTTTAAAAGAAACCCTTTGGCAAAGCTTTACAGAGTATAAAAGTTTAGTAGCAAACGATGATGTCATTAGTGGGCTAGAAGAAGATATTAATAGTTATTTAGAATCTCAAGCTGAGGTTGTAAGTTTTTATGAAGCTGGTAAAACTAAGGATGCTGACAAACTACTATATGGTAATGCCTATGAAACTTTAAATAAGATAAATAATACAGTGGCAGGAATAAGCAACAATGGCATTGATTTGGCTAACCAAAGGATGGAAGCAATTTCAAAAACCAAGGTCCTTCTTCATGTTTTAATATTTGCAATTTTCCTTGTAGGTATAATATTTACATTTGCCACAATTAAATTCTTAACATCTCTAATAGGTGGTAGAATTAATAGACTAATGAATATAACAGGAAAAATCGCCCTTGGAGATATAGATGTTAAGATAGACCAAGATTTATTGCTAAAGGACGAAATAGGTAGCCTAGCAAAATCAATGGAAGAAATGATAGATACAATAAAGGAACAAACAAACGTAGCCAACAAAATTGCTATGGGTGACCTTTCTGTAAGGTGTAAGGTTCGTTCAGAAAGGGATGTTTTATCAAAGAGTATTAATACAAGTGCTGACCAATTATCAAAACTTGTATCAGAACTAAAAAGACTTGGACAGGCTTCATTTAATGGTGATTTAAAAGTTAGGGGAGATTCCACCCAGTTTCAGGGGGCTTATAAGGGTATAGTTGACCTACTAAATACAAGCCTTGACCAATTTAGGGAACCTGTAGAGTTTGTATCAGAGGTCCTTGAGAAGATGGCAGCAGGTGAGAAGACCCCATCTATAGATAGAGAATTTGCAGGAGATTATCAAGAACTATTTACAAGTCTTAAACATGTTTATAACTCAATATCTGAGTTATATGATGAAATTAACAAACTCCTTGAAGCAGGTGATAGGGGTGACTTAAGTGTTAGGGCAGATGCTAGCAAGGTACGTGGTAGCTATGCTTATATGATTAATGGCCTAAATGGTATCTTAGATAATATTACTAATCCTTTTATAGAGGTAAGTAATATATTATCCCAAATGGCAAAAGGTGACCTGACTGTAAGAGTTGAGGGTGACTATAAAGGAGACCTAGCTGAATTTAAGGAATCCCTAAACTATGTGATTGATACCTTCAATGAAATACTAAGTAATATTACATTTGCATCAGAACAGGTAGCAGCAGGAGCTAATCAGATATCTGACTCAAGTATACTTCTATCAGAAGGTTCTACTGAACAAGCTAGCTCTATAGAAGAGTTAACTGCATCTACTGAGCAAATAGCAGCACAAACAAGACTAAATGCTGAAAATGCAAAAGAAGTAGCTGAGTTAACCCATACAACTAAAGAGAATGCTCAAAATGGAAATGAAAAGATGAAAGAGCTACTTATAGCTATAACTGAGATAAACAATGCATCAAGCAACATCTCAGCTGTAATAAAGGCTATAGAAGATATTGCTTTCCAAACAAATATATTAGCACTAAATGCGGCTGTTGAGGCTGCAAGAGCAGGTCAATACGGTAAAGGATTTGCTGTTGTTGCAGATGAGGTAAAAAATCTTGCACAGCGTTCAGCAAACGCAGCAAAAGAAACAACCCATTTAATTGAAACATCTATAGAAAAATCTGAAAATGGTAAGAAGATAGCTAACGAAACAGCAATGGGACTGATAAGACTAGTTAGAAATGCTGAAGAAGTAGCTGACCTAGTAGACAAGATTTCAAAAGCATCTATAGAACAAGCTAATGGAATAGAACACATTAATCAAGGAATTATGCAAGTATCAGAGGTTGTTCATACTAATTCAGCAACATCTGAAGAGACTGCAGCAGCGAGCGAAGAACTTGCAAGTCAAGCAGATATATTAAAGAACGAAGTTAATAGATTTAAGATTACGGCTACTAGCAAAAATCATAGGGAATTAGAAAACTCTAAGAATAATGAGTCACTTGATTATATAGAAGACGATAACTAGTTAGGCTCTTTACATAAGAGACTACTTTAGGATAGAAGCGGTTGATATATTAAGCTTATGATGACTTTGGTTAATAGGTAGTATTAAAGCGAATATTCTCCCTTTTGGTTAAGGATTTAAAATATCAACCAAAAGGGAGTTTTTGTAATATTTATAATGAGAATGGTATGCTTAAGAAATAAAAATAGAACCTAATATTTTCTCAAATAATAGATTTATTTTTGCGGCTATACTATAATAGTATAAATACTAATAGTTTTTATACTATTAGTATTAGTGTAATGTCTTTACACTTAAAATATAAAACTGAATAAGGAGAATATAAGTATGAGCGATAAAAACAGACAGACTCAAAGACATGAGATAGAAGATAAGTACAAATGGAAAATAAGTGACCTCTTTCCATCAGATGAGGCTTGGGAAGAAGAGTTTGAGATTACAAAGGACCTTACTAATAAGTTAGATAATTATAGGGGTAAACTTTCAAACTCTAGTAGTGACTTGTTAGGTTTCTTAAAACTAAAGGATGAAGTATTATTTCATTATGAGCGTGTGGCTGTATATGCCCACCGCAGACACCATGAAGATATGAGGGTTGGCAAGTATCAAGCATTTGTAAACCAAGTAACTAGCCTTGGAGTTGGAATTAGTAGTACCCTTTCTTTTGCTGAACCAGAAATTCTCGAAATTCCAGAAGATAAATTAAATGAATTTATCAAATCAAATGATGAACTTAAGATGTATGAGTTTGCACTAGAAGAGATTATCCGTAAGAAACCCCATACTCTTACTGCTGAATTAGAAGCAATACTAGCCGATGCAGGTGAAATGGCAAACGCACCAAGTGATATATTCTCAATGTTTAATAATGCAGATATAAAATTCCCTAATGTAACAGATGAAGAAGGGAATACTATAGCCCTTACCCATGGACGTTATGGTTTACTAATGGAGAGTAAAGACCGCAGGGTCAGAGAAGAAGCCTTTAAAGGCCTATATAGCGTGTATGATAGTTTTAGAAACACCTTGGCTGCAACCTTTACTTCAAACCTAAAGCAAGAAGTGTTTCATGCAAAGGTACGTAACTATCCATCAACCCTAGCTATGAGGTTAGATGATGCTAATATACCTGAAAGTGTTTACATGAACTTGATTGAATCTGTAAACGAACACCTGCCTTTAATGCATAAATACGTATCTCTTAGAAAGAAATTATTAGGGGTAGATGAGCTTCATATGTATGATATTTATACTCCTATAATAAAAGATGTGGATATGGAAATTCCTTATGAAAAAGCAAAAGAACTTGTATATGAAGGGTTAGAACCATTAGGAGAAGAGTACAGGTCGATTCTTAAAGAAGGGTTTGAAAACCAATGGATTGATGTTTATGAGAATGAAGGAAAAAGAAGTGGAGCCTACTCTAGTGGGGCATATGGAACCCATCCTTTTATACTACTAAACTACCAAGATAACCTTAACAACTGCTTTACCCTTGCCCATGAAATGGGTCACGGAATCCACACTTATTACTCTAGTAAGACTCAGCCTTATACTTATGCTGACTACAAGATCTTCGTAGCAGAAGTAGCTTCAACATGTAATGAGTCACTACTTATGGACTACATGTTAAAGGAGACTGATGACAAACTAGAAAAGGCCTACTTACTAAACTATTACCTAGAACAATTTAAGGGAACTGTATTTAGACAAACAATGTTTGCAGAATTTGAGTTAATTACTCACCAAATGGCCTTCGAAGGAAAACCGCTTACTGCAGATGACCTATGTAAAATCTACCATGACCTTAATGTTAAGTACTTTGGAGATGACATAGTAATAGATAAAGAAATCGATATGGAATGGGCTAGAATACCTCATTTCTACAGGGCTTTCTATGTGTACCAATATGCTACAGGTTATTCAGCAGCTGTTGCCCTATCAAGAAAAATCTTAGACGAAGGAAAACCTGCTGCAGATAACTACATCAACCACTTCTTAAAGGGTGGAAGTAGCGATTATCCAATTAATCTACTTAAGAAAGCTGGGGTAGACATGACTACAAAAGAACCTGTAGACCAAGCCCTAGAACTATTTGGTAAGCTAATCGACCAACTAGAAGAAATTGTTGGTTAGTAGAGTCTGTTATTAGCTATAATATATTAATACCTTGATTCATAAAAAGTGGTCTATTTTCTTAAACACATAGAAAATAGACCACTTAAGTTTATTAGATATATTAATCATATAAGCCTATCTAAAACTATCCTTACTTGCTAAACTTGCTACAAATTGCTCCATTTCTTCTTTTGAATTAATGTTTCTTGTTCGTTCAATCACTTCTTGTTTTCTTTGGTCGTCTAGATTAGCAAAATAGGTCATTGCATCAAGATTTTTGGCTAGTTGCATGCCAAATCCAATTGGGACCTCATTCAATAAATTATTCAAGATAATCACCTCTTTATTATAATCTCCAAAAAA
>JAAYRG010000186.1 GCA_012518885.1 Clostridiales bacterium
ATTGTATTATGTAACTTTATAAACTTTATTATCTTCTAATCTATTATAGCCCATAATTTCAAGAAAATAAACATAATAAGTACTGGCTTATTATATAATTGTTAGGTAATATAATTTATAAGATTAGTAAAATGTCTAATTAGTATAATAAATTATAAAAGGAGGGGTTTTTGTGAGAATTTCTAAAGAGCATGCAATTTATATAATGGATAAGGCTAATAAGGCTGTAGCAAAAGCAAAGAGTGGTGATAGGGTTGTTTTTGAGACCTGTGATTGCTTTCATGACTCGATTAAAGTTGAATCTGACACCATTAGTGCTATTGATTTTGACCATGTTAACCCTGCAACTGGTCCCCTTTATGTTGAGGATGCAAAGGTAGGAGATGTATTAAGGGTTGATATATTAAGAATAGATGTTGCAAGCCAAGGTGCTATAGTTGCAGCTCCAGGTATGGGAAGGATTATAGATAGGGTTAAAAATGAAGAAACAGCAATATGTAAGATTATAGACGGATATGCAGATTTTAAAGGAATTAAGCTTCCACTTAACAAAATGATTGGAGTTATTGGTACAGCACCAGCTGGGGAGGGAATTCCAACTGGATCACCTCATGACCATGGTGGAAACCTAGATTGTGCAATGATTAAAGAGGGAGTTAGCCTTTATTTGCCAGTTAATGTAGAAGGAGCCCTACTTGCTATAGGAGATTTACACGCAGTAATGGGAGATGGAGAGATTATTGGAGCAGGCCTTGAAATAGCTGGTGAAGTTGAAGTAAGAGTTACTGTGATAAAGGATTTCAAATATAAATTGCCCTTAATTGAAACTGAGGATAAGTGGATTACCCTCGGGTCTAGAAAGACTATGGAAGAAGCAAGTGATTTGGCCATTAGCAACATGGTAGATATTATACTAGATAAGACTGACCTAACAGAAAATCAAGCTGGGATGTTGCTATCTATGGTTGGCAGCCTTAGAGTTTGCCAGATTGTAGACCCTAATATGACCATGAGAATGGAACTTGAGAAAAAATATCTTGAATAATACAAATATTAAAGGTTTAACTATATAATGGTTAAACCTTTTTTATATTCAAATAGTCTACTTAATAGGGATAATAAAACTAATCAAATACTTCTTAAGTTTTCTTTATATTTGGCCTAGATTATATAAGTTGCCTAATTTTGTGTGTATAATATAATCACAAGCTAGTATAGTTACTGCCAATAACATCATATTACAAAAAGGCAGGTGTATAGGAGGAGAAAAAGATGAAGAGATTAATTTGCTTATTATTTTGTCTACTATTATTTGCTTCTTTAACGGTAGCCTGTTCAAATGATAGTGGAGTTAATAAAGAAACAGATGGAGATGAACAAGCTAATGAAGAGACAGTAGTATTTGAGGCAACTGTAATAAAAGATGATGATATCTTCTTAGTTACTCCAGTTGAAGGGTCTAGTGAACTAAGTTCATCAGATAAGATAGCGATTCACATTGCCCTATCTGAAGGTGAAGAAGCCAGAGACCAGAAGTTTAAATCAGGAGACCTGGTTAAGATAACATACAATGGTCTAATTGCTGAGTCATATCCAGCTCAAATTTGGGCTAGTAAGGTTGAACTTATAGGACGTAACCTATTAATTGATGGGTATAAGGCTATAATAAATGATATTTATCTTGAAGATTTTGCCTTAAATGATGGTATTAAAATGATAGCATTTGATGTAAGCGACTGGACGGGATTATCAAATGCAGAAAAGGAAACTCTTTTTGCCATCCTTAATGAAGACCATAAGTTGGATATAATCGAAGGAAGTACAGATGATTTAAAAGAAATGGGCTTAATTAATGAAGAAGGTCTATATTTTGAAGAAGGTATTTTAATTGAAATTAAGGATATAGTGTATAACAAAGAAGCTAGCGAGTTAAGTGCAAGTATAAGCAAGTGGCGTTCAGGAGATGGAGCAATTGGTTGGGATGTTAAGGCTAGTTATAAAGATGGAAAGTGGGAGATTGTAAGGGACAACAACTGGATAAGTTAATATAAATCAAAAATGCCCAAAGTAGAGATAAATCTAACTTATGGGCATTTTTGATTCGATTATTATAGTAAAAAATTAGAAAGAAATATAATGAAGGTGAAAAATTTATAGGATAACTCCATCCCTAAAGATAGAGATATCTTTGTAGCCATTTAACTCGTTGTTAGTTTTCTTTCCTGATGCAACTTCTATAATGTAATTGAAGAAGTCCTCAGTTACTTCATCAAAACTCATACCTTCTACTAGTTGACCTGCGTTATAGTCAATCCAATGAGGTTTTTTCTCGTAAAGCTTAGTGTTAGATGAAAGTTTAATTGTTGGTACAGGTGAACCAAAAGGATTACCTCTTCCAGTTGTAAAGATTATTAACTGGGCACCACTAGCAACTAAGTTAGTACAGGATACCTGGTCGTTACCAGAACCTGTTAATAAGTTTAATCCCTTTTCTTTTACTTGCTCTCCGTAGTTTAGTACACCTACAACTGGAGCATTACCACCCTTTTGTATACAGCCTAAGGATTTATCTTCTAAGGTTGTAATACCACCATCTTTGTTACCTGGTGAAGGGTTTTCATATACAGTTTGGTTATATTTTTGGAAGTAGCGTTTATAGTTATTAATTAGGTTAACTACGTCATCAAATACTTCTTCTGATACAGAACGTTCCATTAAAAGAGTTTCTGCTCCAAACATTTCTGGTACTTCAGTAAGAATTGTAGTTCCACCTTGTTTAACAAGTAAGTCATTAACGCGGCCGCATAAAGCGTTAGCAGTAATTCCTGAAAAACCATCAGAACCGCCACATTTAAACCCAATAGTTAATTTATCTACAGAAACTTCCTCTCTCTTCATTTGGGAAGCATATTCAGCAAGTTCAATTAATAGTTCTTTACCTGCTTCATACTCATCCTCTACCTCTTGGGTAACAAGGAATTTAACTCTATTAGGATCATAGTCGCCAAGGACTGGTTTAAAGTCATTTAGATTATTGTTTTCACAACCTAAGCTAAGTACTAGAACTCCGGCAGCATTAGGGTTGTTAATAATTCCTTTTAGGATTGCTTGGGTTGTTCTATGGTCATCTCCTAGTTGGCTACAACCCATATTGTGGTTATATGCAAACACACCATCTATTTTATCCTTGTATAATTCATTAGCATGAGCAGCTAATCTTGTTGCAGTATTGTTAACACATCCTACAGTAGGAATAATCCAGATTTCATTTCTAATTCCAACACTTCCATCAGGTCTAACATATCCTTGGAAAGTGCGATCAGCATATTTTTCCTTAAACTTAGCAATAAGTTCATTATTAGGCTTATATTCGTAATCTAGTACATCGTCTAAATTAGTCTTTACATTATGGGTATGTACGTGGTCGCCTTTTTTTATAGATGAAGTGGCATGTCCAATAGGTTGTCCGTATTTTATAATGTCTTCCCCTTCTTCTATATCTCTAAGGGCAATTTTATGTCCAAAAGGAATATCTTGATTAGCAGTAAGTGATATTGAATCTACCTTGCAGTTTTCGCCAGCCTTTATATGTCTTAAGGCTACAGCAACAATATCAGAGTCATTAATTATGATTAAATCATTTTTATTATTAGTATTTGTCATAATATCATACCTTTCTATTAATGGGGGTATTTGATAACACCCCCTTATCATGCAAAAGACTAAACAAGTTCTTTAATTATGCTATTAAGATCGCTGTTATTTAATTTATCTAAGTAGTATGCAACTTTTTCTTCTAGGCCTTCTACTAAGGTTAAGTCTCTTTGGCTCCAGAAAGCAGTGTTAGCTAACACTTCATGAGCAATGTGCTTAGCATCATTTGTTTTCCAAACTTCTTCAAAGAAGGATAATACTTCAGCATCATCTCTAATTTGATATTCAGTACCATCTGCACGTTTGCCCATGTACTTACCATCTACCATCTTGCCTTCATAGAATTTAATAAGGGCAGCAAGAGAGAAGCATAAAGCTTCAGGTAGTTCATTTTTCATTTCAACATACTCTAATAGTGATGGTAAACATCTTACGTTAAATTTAGAGCATGAGTTTAGAGAAATATCTAATAGGCTATGTTTGATGTATGGGTTTGCAAAACGGTCAGCTACATCATTAGCGAACTTTTCCAGTTCTTCTTTTGGTAAATCAAGAGTTGGAATTACCTCATCAAAGATTAACTTACTTAAGAAGGCTCTAAAATATTCATCATTCATAAAGTCGCCAACATAATTATGTCCTGCTAGGTAAGCTGCTAAAACAGTAGATGTGTGACCACCGTTTAGGATACGTACCTTTCTTGACTTATAAGGAGTAACATCATCAGTCCAAATAACATTTGCTTCGTTTTTATGTACTGGGAAGATATCTGCCCATTCTTTGTTACCTTCAATTACCCATAGGTTGAACACTTCACTAGTTACGATAAGATTATCTTTATATCCAAGCTTTTCTTCAAAGTAATCAAGTTGGTCTTTTGGATATCCAGTTACAATACGGTCAACTAATGTACTTGCAAACTTGTTGGCCTTTTCTACCCAGTTAATAAAGTCATCTCCTAGGTTCCATTCTTTTGCGTAACGGATAACGATACTTCTTAGAGTTGCACCGTTATTGTCAATTAACTCAACTGGTACAAAAAGTAGACCCTTGTCCATGTCTCCATTAAATGCCTTGAATCTTTCGTATAAAAGAGCAGTAACCTTAGCTGGGAAAGATGCTGGAGGAGCATCATCAAGTTTATCTCCTTCCCTATATGCAATACCTGCCTCAGTAGTATTAGAAACTACAACTTCTAAATCTTTACTTCTAGCAACCTCTAAAAGAGCTTCATAATCTTCATATGGATTTATACATCTTGAAATTGAGGTGATAGGACGGATTTTCTCTACAGTTTTACCATCTTCAATACCTCTCATAGCTAGGGTATAAAGTCCGTCCTGTTCATTAATAAGCTTTGCTAAACCATTAGCAATTGGTTGACATACTACAATACTTCCTTGGTAGTCACCATTAGCGTTAGCATTATCTACCATCCAATCAACAAAAGCCCTTAAAAAGTTACCTTCGCCGAATTGTAATATCTTCTCAGGATAGTTACCATATACTTTTTCAACTACTTCATTAATTTGCTTCATATTTATAAGCCTCCTTGTAATCCTTGCTTAGTTAGTAATAATTTTTATTAGTAATCAATTTTAATATCATTATCAAAGATAGTTTCATTATCAAATATTGTTTGAAAAGCGGTTTCTTTTGCATTTAGCAAATGTTCTCTCATAACTTGTGCCGCACCTTCGTAATCCATTTTAACTAGGAGCTTTACGATTTCACAATGCTCCTTGTGGGTTTCAATAAGACGTTCCTTCTTAAAGCTTCCACTTACTATTCGGACTCTTGCGTTCTGTGAATATATATTTGAATAAAGTTGTAGTAAGTACTTGTTTTGGCATAGTTCTATAATGACCTGGTGGAACTCATCATCTAATGAGAATACAACAGAAGCATCATTAATATTGTTCTTGTAATCTTCAAGTAATATATTTAACTTGCTAAGGATTTCTTGGTCAACCCTTGTCCCATAAGTAGAAATAATATAGGGTTCAAATAAAAGCCTAGCTTCAAAAATATTATTAATCTCATTGATGGTTATGGGTGATACTAAAACTCCCTTTTTAGGAATTATGGTTACAAGTTGTTCTTGTTCTAACCTACTTAATGCATCTCTAACAGGAGTCCTACTTACATCTAATTCTTCACAGAGTTGTTTTTCGTTAATATAGGTATTAGGAGCATATTCACATGATATAATTTTACTCTTAATTATGTCATATGTTTTTTCTTTAAGTGAAACATTCATTATATCCCTCCTTTTTCTGGTAACGAAGTGTCTAGTGAAGTATACATCATGAAATTAAAAGATGTATAAACTTATAAATCAAACTTGAATTTATATAAATACACTAAGAGAATACTAGCGATGTATACATTGTAAAACCTGTTATTTGATAATATTTTTAACTCATTCTTATATAGTCAATTAATATAATACCACTAATGTATACATTTGTGAAGACTATATTTACTAAAATTATATAATTTTATTTTGCAAAAGGACTAATTAAAATTCTATTGACTATAAAAGCTTTGTGAGTTAACATCAAAAAAAGAACATGTATACAAGATCTAATGAGCTTGTTTTAAAACACTAGTTTTCTTATATATAGAAGGTAGTTAGGAGATGCAAATGAAATCCATCATTATAAAGAACCCAGGAGAGGTAGAAGTTAAAGAAGTAGAAATGCCAGTTCCAAAAGAAGGAGAAGCATTACTAAAAATTCTATATGGAGGCATATGTGGGAGTGATTTTAATTCTTTTAGGGGTACGAATGCATATGTTTCATATCCTATAACACCTGGTCACGAATTCTCGGCAGAAATTGTTAAGGTAGGCAAAAATGATTACAAACTAGAAGAAGGTATGATTGTAACATGTAATCCGTATTTTAACTGTGGTAGCTGCTATTCATGTAAGAGAGGCCTTGTCAACTGTTGTTCTAATAGTGAAACAATGGGAGTTCAGCGAGAGGGAGCCTTCTTTGAATACATAACTATGCCCCTTGATAGAATATATGATGGGAAGGGTTTACAAGCCAAGACCTTAGCCTTAGTAGAACCATTTTGTATTAGCTATCATGGTGTATCAAGGGCTAACGTTACACCTAAGGATAGGGTTCTTATTATCGGGGCAGGTACAATAGGCCTTTTTGCAGCAGTAGCTGCAAGAACCTTAGGTGCAAGTGTGTACATGACTGATATAGCAAAGAAGAAGCTTGATTTTGCTAAGGAAATGGGAGTAGAAGGCACCTTTGTTAATGACTCACCAAATAGTTTTGCAGCTAATGTTGATGAGATAACTGGTGGTAACGGTTTTGATGTGGTAATAGAGGCAGTAGGACTACCAAATACATTTCAAAACTCAATTGATGCAGCAGCCTTTGGTGGCAGGGTCGTGTTAATCGGTATAGGTAAGTCAAACCTAGACTTTAACTTCACCCTAATACAAAAGAAGGAACTAAACATATTTGGGTCTAGAAATGCTTTAAAGGAAGACTTTATTAATATAATTGACTTAATTAAAGATGGAAAAGTTGATGTTGATATAGATAAGATTGCAACTAATATATATAAAATGGAAGATGCAGCTAGGGCCTTTCATGATTTAAATAACAACTCTCAGTCTATTTTAAAAGTTTTACTAGAGTTTTAAATAAGTAAAGGAGAATGTATATGAAAGTTAAGATGCTAGATGAACAAGTAAGTAAGTCTTGCAAGGAAGGGCAAAAACATATTGAAGTTGGGGACCTTGATAATAAAGAGATTAGTACAGATTTACTTATAATAGGAGCAGGACCTGGTGGATATGTAGCAGCTATCTATGCTGCAAAGAATGGCCTTGATGTAACCCTAGTAGAAAGAGAAAGATTAGGTGGGACCTGCCTAAATGTCGGTTGTATTCCTACTAAGACCCTAGTAAAGTCATCTGAGCTAAGCCATAATATACAAAGGGCTAAGGAGTTTGGAATCGAAATAGATGGAAATGTTAAAATAAATATGGAAGCAATCATAGGCAGGAAAGATGAAGTAGTAGACAGGTTGGTTTCTGGTATTGAGTTTTTAATGAAGAAAAACAAAATAAAGGTTATTGTTGGTCAAGCTTCGTTTGTTAATAAAACTACTGTGAAGGTTACAGGTTCTATAAACCATCTAGTAATGGCAAAAAACATAATAATAGCAACAGGCTCAAAAATTACAAGGGTAAATATTCCGGGTATTGACCACCCCTGTGTACTTGATAGTACTACAGCCTTAGCATCTACAGACTTGCCAGAATCTATTACTATAATTGGTGCTGGAGTAATTGGTATGGAGTTTGCCTTTATATATAGGAACTTAGGTGTTGATGTAAATGTTGTAGAATTTTTAGATAGGCCTCTTAGTATGCTAGATAAGGATGTATCTAAAGAAATTCAAAAAATTTGTAAAAGAGAGAAAATTAACATTTATACAGGGTCAAGAGTAACAAAAATAGAGATGTCTGATGAGGGGAAAGCTTTAGTTACTTATGAAAGCAAAAAAGGTGAACAAACCCTAGAAAGTGATAAGGTTCTAGTAGCTATAGGCAGAGAGCCAAATATAGATGGGCTTTTGTTAGAGAATTCAGGAGTAGACCTTAATGAGAATGGCAGGGGTATAAAGGTTAATAAGGCAATGCAGACAAGTAATAACCACATCTATGCAATTGGAGATGTTACAGATATTCTTCAACTTGCCCATGTAGCGTCTAATCAAGGCCTTGTTGCAGTAGATAATATTTTAAATAAAGATATTACTATGGATTACAAGGCAGTGCCAAATGTAATATTTACATCACCTGAAATAGCAACAGTGGGTATGGGAGAAGATAAGGCTAAGGAAAAAGGACTTGATATAACTGTTAGCAAGGCAAGATTTATGAGTAATGGAAAAGCCTTGTCTATGAATGAAACTAGAGGTTTTGTAAAACTAGTTAAGGATAATAAAAGTGGACAAATAATTGGAGCTTCAATTATTGGACCAGATGCATCTAACCTAATAACAATGCTAACAACTGCTATAGCTAAGGGATTAACTGATACTGATATAAACAAGATTATTTTTCCACACCCTACAACAGGAGAAGTAATCCAAGAAGCTTCCCAGGGTTTTGG
>JAAYRG010000025.1 GCA_012518885.1 Clostridiales bacterium
GAAGAAACAGCAGACGAAGAATAATTATTTTAGTCTGTAAAATAGAGTATTTAAAATTTTGACTAGAATAGGTTATTAATTTGTAAATTAATAACCTATTTAGTATAAATATTAGAATAGGAGGAATTTAGTATGGGATTAGTACCTTATGTCATTGAACAAACAAGCAGAGGCGAAAGATCTTACGATATATACTCTAGATTATTAAAAGATAGAATTATATTCTTAAATGATGAAGTAAATGATACAACAGCAAGTATAATTATTGCTCAATTGTTATTCTTAGAGTCAGAAGACCCTAATAAGGATATTCATTTATATATTAATAGTCCAGGAGGATCTGTTTCAGCTGGATTCGCTATTTATGATACAATGAAATACATTAAATGTGATGTATCTACTATATGTATAGGTATGGCAGCTAGTATGGGAGCCTTCCTTTTAGCTGGCGGTACAAAGGGTAAGAGATATGCATTACCTAACTCACAAATAATGATTCACCAACCATCTGGTGGTGCAAAGGGTCAGGCTACAGATATTAATATAATTGCTGAAAACATTAATTATATTAAGAGAAGATTAAATGAAATTCTATCAGAAAATACTGGCCAACCATTTGAGGTTATTGAAAAAGACACAGATAGAGATAACTATATGACAGCAGAACAAGCTAAAGAATATGGTATAATTGATAGTGTTATCACAAATAGAGAATAAAATACTGATTAGTTTATAGACTTATTTAAAATACTAAATAGAAAAGAGGTGATATGGATTGGCAAATAGGATTGATGACCCGAAGACTCTAAGGTGTTCATTTTGTAACAAAAATCAAGAACAAGTTAGAAAATTAATTGCTGGACCTGGCAATGTATTCATTTGTGATGAATGTATTGAGATATGTTCAGAAATAATTGAAGAGGAATTTGACGAAGTAATTGATTCAGATATTAACTTATTAAAACCTATGGAGATTAAGGATATCTTAGACCAATATGTTATTGGTCAAGATGAGGCTAAGAAGGTTCTGTCTGTAGCAGTATATAACCACTATAAGAGGGTACTTGCTAATACTGATTTGGATGTAGAATTACAAAAAAGTAATATCCTGATGCTTGGACCAACAGGTTCAGGTAAGACATACCTAGCTCAGACACTGGCAAAAATACTAAATGTACCTTTTGCGATAGCAGATGCTACGGCCCTTACTGAAGCTGGCTACGTAGGAGAAGATGTTGAAAACATCTTACTTAAGTTAATACAAGCTGCAGATTATGACATTGAACGTGCAGAATACGGAATCATTTATATAGATGAGATCGATAAGATTACAAGAAAATCAGAAAATGCATCTATTACGAGGGATGTATCTGGTGAAGGTGTACAACAAGCACTACTTAAAATCTTAGAAGGAACAATAGCTTCTGTTCCACCTCAAGGAGGACGTAAGCATCCACATCAAGAGTTTATTCAGATAGATACAACGAATATTTTGTTTATTACAGGTGGAGCATTTGACGGCTTAGACAAAATTATTGAGGCTCGTATTGGCGAGAAGTCAATAGGTTTTAATGCAACAATCGCTGATAATGAGAAACGAAATGTTGGGGATTTATTTAGAAAGGCTATGCCTGAAGACTTTGTTAAGTTTGGTTTGATTCCTGAATTTATAGGACGTGTGCCTGTAACTGTAGCATTAGACTTACTTGATGAAGAAGCCCTTATAGATATCCTAACAAAACCTAAGAATGCGCTAATTAAACAATATAAGAAGTTGTTTGAACTAGATAGTATTGACTTAGATATTGAGGAAGATGCAGTAAGAACTATTGCAAAGCTTGCGATGGATAGAAAAACAGGAGCAAGAGGCTTAAGAGCTATTATGGAATCAGTTATGATGGACTCAATGTATAAAGCTCCATCAGACCCAAAGATTTCTAAAGTTATTATAACTAAGGATTCTGTTGAAGAAAAATCCGAACCAGTTATTGAAAGAAGCGAAGAGGATGTTCCTAGGAAATCATTTATAAAGAAAAGACCAAAGAAAAATAGCAATGAAATTGCTTAGTGATATAAT
This sequence comes from Clostridiales bacterium, assembly GCA_012518885.1. GTDB lineage: Bacteria > Bacillota > Clostridia > Lachnospirales > Lachnospiraceae > JAAYRG01. The sequence continues at coordinate 2,078 of JAAYRG010000025.1, forward strand.
ATCAAGCTGTCTCAACATTATTATGTAAAACAAGGCTTCATTTCCTTGAGGTTGATAATACATATTAAATTTTGAGACAGCTTTTTTAGATTTATTACTATTTATTCTTACAGATATGTGATAGGTGAATAATAATAGGTCGATTTCATTGGTAAGGAGTATATCATGAATAGTAAAACAAATATTATACCAATTGTCACATTACAAGGAATAGTGATGTTCCCTAATTCCTTAATTCATTTTGACATATATGATGAAAAATCCCAAAAGGCTATTAGGGAGGCAATGAATAAGGACCAATTAGTGTTTTTAGCCATGTCACTAAATCAAGATGAAAAAGATAGTGGAGACATTGGAATTATTTCTAAAGTTAAGTATTATATTAATCTGCCAGGGGATAGTATTCGTGTTTTAGTAGAAGGGTTAAGTAGAGGAAAAATTGTTAGATTACTTGATAGTGAAGAAATAATTATTAATGAAGAAGTAAGTAATAAAGAGGACGTAGAAGATAAGAATTATCTAATAGATTATGCGGAAATTGAAACTATAAAAGATGAAGGGGAACAACTTCTTAATTTCCATGAAAAAGAAGCCTTACTTAGAAATCTAAAGGATATATTTGAACAGTATGGAAAAGAAATAGGAACATTAGGCAAGGAATCCATAAAGCAGATTACAGATGTTAATAGTTTGAGTGAACTAATAGATGAAATAACACTTATTATCCCACTTTCATATGAGCATAAGTATGAGATACTTGTGACTCTAGATTTGATTAAACGTTATGAAAAATTATCTAAATTTATTTTAGATGAAATTGAAATCATAAAAATAAAAAAAGAATATCAGCTTAGAATAAAAGAAAAAGTTGATACTAATCAAAAGGAATATTTACTTAGAGAACAGTTAAAACTTATAAGAGAAGAACTTGGTGAAGAAAAGACAGATTATATTGAGGAATACCTTAAAAAGGTAGATGAACTTATTGCCTCTGATAAGGTAAAAGAATCAATAAGGTCTATAATTGAGAAATTACAAGCTACTAGCAATAATACAGCTGAAGCTTCTATTGAAAGAAAATATATAGAATTACTACTTGAACTTCCTTGGGATAAAACTAGTCAAGATAGTGAAGATTTAAAATACTCTAAGCAAGTCCTTGAAAATGACCATTATGGCTTAAAAGAAGTAAAAGAGAGAATTATTGAATTTCTTTCGGTGAGGATGCTAACTAAGGGCGGAGAAACTCCAATAATATGTCTAGTTGGTCCTCCTGGTACTGGAAAAACTTCAATAGCTAGGTCGGTAGCAAGGGCCCTAAATAAGAAATACATTAAAATAAGTCTTGGAGGAGTTCGTGATGAGGCTGAAATTAGGGGACATAGAAGAACCTATATAGGGGCTTTACCAGGTAGAATTATTTCAGGACTTAAAAATGCAGGAGTAAAAAACCCCTTATTCTTACTAGATGAAATTGACAAGGTTGGTAAGGATGCTAGAGGAGATGTATCGTCAGCCTTACTAGAGGTACTAGATAGTGAGCAAAACAATAACTTTGTTGATCATTATGTAGAAATGCCAGTTGATTTATCTGAAGTGTTGTTTATCTGTACAGCCAATTCAATAAGAGAGATTTCCCGTCCTTTACTTGATCGTATGGAAGTAATAGAAATTCCAAGTTATACAGAGAATGAGAAGTTTCACATAGGAAAGGACTACTTATATCCTAAACAACTTAAGGCCCATGGACTAACAAAGAGCATGATTACAATTTCTGATGCTGCAATTAGCCGTATGATAAGTGGATACACTAAAGAAGCAGGGGTTCGTGGATTAGAGAGACTATTCGGAAAAATATGCCGTAAGGTAGCAAAAGAGATCGTTATTGATGGAAAGTCATGTGTTAGAGTAAGTGTAAACAACTTAGAAAGATATTTAGGAAAAGAAAAATATACTTATCAAAAAGCCAACAAGGAAGACCAAGTTGGTATTGCAAGAGGTCTAGCTTGGACTAGCATGGGTGGAGACACTATTGAAATTGAGGTTAATGTTATGCCTGGTAAGGGTAAGTTTAGTATAACCGGAAAAATAGGAGATGTAATGAAAGAGTCTGCCCTAGCAGGAGTTTCATACATTCGCTCTGTAGGAGATAAGTTTAAAATAGCACCTGATTTTTTTGACAACAATGACATACATATACATATACCAGAAGGTGCGGTTCCCAAAGACGGTCCTTCTGCAGGTATTACAATTTGTAGTGCTATGCTATCAGCTATCACAGGCAAAAAGGTTAAGGCAGACCTAGCTATGACAGGCGAGATTACAATTAGAGGTAGAGTTTTACCAGTTGGAGGCTTAAAGGAAAAAATACTTGCAGCAAAGACTGCAAGAATAAGTACTGTACTTATTCCAATGGATAATAAAAAGGATATAGAAGAAATCGATTCAGAAATAAAAGATGGAATCAAGATTGTTTACGTTAAAGATATGAGTGAAGTAACAAGTCGTGCAATTGTTGATTTAAATAAGGATTAGAGAGGGATTATATGCATATTAAAAGCGTTAACTTAGAAACAGTAGTTGGAATCACAAGTAAATTACCAGAAAACCTTAAACCAGAGTTTGCATTTGCAGGAAAGTCAAATGTAGGAAAGTCATCTCTAATTAATGCACTTCTAAACAGAAAGGCACTTGCAAGGACTTCATCAGCACCAGGTAAAACTCAGACCATAAATTATTACAATGTTAATGATGAGTTATATTTTGTTGACCTACCAGGCTATGGTTATGCTAAGGTTTCTGAACAAATAAAAATAAAGTGGGGAAAAATGATAGAAAACTATCTCCATTCCTCAGATATGTTAAGTTTAGTATTTCTACTAATTGACATTAGACATGACCCATCAGAAAATGATAGGATAATGTATGACTGGATAGTCCAAAATGGATTTCACCCAGTAATAATTGCAACTAAACTTGATAAGATTAAACGTAGTCAAGTTGCAAAACACTTAAAAGCAATTAGGCAAAAGCTTGGAATGACTAATGAAGATATTATTATCCCCTTCTCATCAACCACTAAACAGGGAAGAGATGAAGTGTGGGAACTAATTGAGTATGTCTTAGGACAAACTAAAGAAGAAGCTTAGTTACTTATAAAGCCACCAAATAGATTACTACATAGGTATATAGAAGACAATAAGGAGATACCTATGTAGTAGGTCCTATTGGGTAATAGAAACTATGCTATAAGAATATTAACTTATAGAAGGTTTGTGAGAATATATGCATAGATTTGTTGACTCTTTTCGCTCCAATTGTTGCATATATTTATGGCATCTTCCTCTGAAGGAACAGATATGTTTAAGTCAATTATGGGTTCATTTTGTTCAACAACTCTTAGTCTTACTATATAATTATTTTCTCTGCCCTCAAAATACTCGGATAGTGTAGAAACCTCATCTCTTAATGAATATTGATGTTCTTTAAGGTACTTGCTAAGTTCTTCTTGGATAGCAGGACTTATCATATTATCAAAGAATGATAATGTCTCTTGTCCAAGGTTTGAAATACGGTAGTATGTTTTAGTACCTATCTTTTCACTATTAATAAACTCTGCATCTAACAATTCCGAGACAGAATATTGAATATTAAAATAATTAGTATAATTAAGATTTAAGATAATATCAGAGATTTGGGCATTTGTTAAAGGAAAATCCACCTTGTCCAAAATAAATAAAATAATTAATTTATAGAGTGTAAAAGCATCCGATTCCATATGATTATCCTTTCTTTACTAATGAAATGTATTATAATATAATATAACATATTAAGAGAATAAAATAAAACATTGATAAGTAAAATATTATAAACACTTATTTATTTTATTTCAATAAAAATAAATAAGGACTTTTATTTCTATTAGATTGATGTATAATAGAATTGGTAGAAATCCTCACATTATGAATTGATAAGGTGTATCTTGAAATTTTATCCCATTTTTAAAATATAATAATCTCATGAGCTTTATTATCTTATATTGGTTGTCAGCATTTCATTTGCAATCATTTCATAAAATTTCCCTAATGGACTCGAATGAAATATTGTTGTAAAGGAGTAAGTATGCATGGAAGAAAATTATAATGCCCTGACTTTAAATGAGCTTAGGGTAATAGCAAAGCAAAAAGGTATTAAGAGAATTACAAGCTATCGTAAAAATGAATTGATCGAAGTATTAAATGAAACAAATAAGAATGAGACAGGTACCAATGAAACCCAAAAGGCTAGTATAGCTAAGGAAGTTAATAAGGGTAGTAATAGTACTAGTAATACTAATATTAACAACACTAATATTACTAAGACTAATAGTATTATAGATAAGAAAACTGAGGAAACGGACGCTATTAAGATGGTTGATGAAGATACTAAAAAAACTGAGGATAATAATGAACTTGAAAGTAACAACAATATAAGGACTAGTACAAGCCGAGTAGACCTAGAACACTTAGATAGTGGAGAAGTTAAGGAAGGTATACTGGAAGTAATGCCTGATGGTTTTGGTTTTATTAGGTGCGACAACTATCTTCCAGGAGATAATGATGTTTATGTATCACCAGCCCAAATAAGAAGATTTGGGTTAAAAACTGGAGATATTGTAACAGGTAATACTAGAATCAAAAATCAAAATGAAAAATTTAGTGCTTTATTGTATATTAAAAGTGTTAATGGGCTACATCCATCTGAGGTTATAAAGCGAAATAGATTTGAGGACTTAACACCTATATTCCCTAATGAAAGAATCAACTTAGAAGTAGGTAATTCTGGTGTGGCAATGCGAATGGTAGATTTTATCTCTCCAATTGGTAAGGGCCAAAGGGGAATGATAGTTTCCCAACCTAAAGCAGGTAAAACAACCCTAATTAAGCAGATTGCAAAGTCAATAACTATTAATCAACCAAAGATGCATATTATAATTTTATTAATAGATGAGAGACCTGAAGAGGTTACAGATATAAAAGAATCAATTGAAGGTGAACATGTAGAAGTAATCTATTCTACTTTCGATGAAGAACCTGAAAACCATATACGTGTTTCAGAAATGGTTCTTGAAAGAGCAAAAAGGCTTGTAGAGCAAAAGAATGATGTTATAATTTTATTAGATAGTATAACAAGACTAGCTAGGGCCTACAACTTAACTATTCAACCAAGTGGAAGAACTCTATCAGGTGGTTTAGACCCAGCAGCTCTATATATGCCTAAGCGTTTCTTTGGTGCAGCAAGGAATATGCGTGAAGGTGGTAGCTTAACTATCCTAGCTACAGCCCTTGTTGATACAGGAAGTAGGATGGATGATGTGGTGTTTGAAGAGTTTAAGGGAACTGGTAATATGGAGTTAGTACTAGATAGGGAACTATCTGAAAGACGTATCTTCCCTGCTATAGATATTATTAAGTCAGGGACAAGAAGAGAAGACCTCCTGCTAACCCAATCTGAATTAGAAGCATCATTTTTAATGAGAAAGGCCTTACACAGTTCTAGGTCTCAAGATGCAGTAGAAAAGATTATTGAGCTATTTATCCATACAAAATCTAACAAAGAGTTTGTAGAAGTTATAAAAAAAACTAAGCTGTAAATGCTTTTATGATATCTATTGTAAATTCTACAAAGTAAGATAATGGGCAAATCTAC
>JAAYRG010000187.1 GCA_012518885.1 Clostridiales bacterium
AAAATTATTATAAATTATAAAAAAATAAAGCTTTATTAGTTTGTGTATTGGTTATCCTAATAAAACATGTTAAAATTATAAGCATATTAACAAAATAAAAATAATTCTTAAAGATAAAGGAAGGAATTGTACTATGAGTTTATTACAAGAATGGAGAGAATACGCATATTCATTTGCAGAAAACCAAAGAGATGGAAGAAGATTTTGGGAAGATTACTTTGAAGTAGAAACAGGAATTTATGAAGAGATTTTATCTAATCCTGATACAGTGTATTCTGGAACTGTAGAAGAATTAGCTGATAAGTTTGATGTTAGTCTTGCTTATATGGTTGGTTTCTTAGATGGAATTAATGATAGTTTAGTTACACCTAATCCAATTGAAGATATGGATAAAGATACCCAGGTAAGTTTAGAGTATGATAAGGAAAAGCTTTACTACAACATGGTAGCTAACAAGGCTGAATGGTTATATGAATTACCACAATGGGATGATTTACTATCTGTAGAAAGAAGAGAAGAACTGTATAAGGAATGTAAACTAGCTAATACAGTAATCAAGGGTAAAAAGATAGGAAGAAATGAACCATGTCCATGTGGAAGTGGTAAGAAATATAAGCATTGCTGTGGTAAGTAATTTTAGGGAATAAAAAAAGCATATAATTGCCTATATAAGGAATAATAATTGTAACTATAGTTTGATTCGGGTAACTAGGTATTAGACTTTTTTAGGGAGACAAGTATGCGTAATAAAGATATGTATATTAATTATAGTAGAAGTACTAGAAGGCGAAGAAGAAGAAAATTTAGAAACAAGTTTAATTTGCTACCTTATCTATTTATAATTGTCCTTGCCGTCCTACTAGGTTTTGTTTCATATTCATTTGCCAAGGAGGGTGGGGTCTCCCTTAGTATTTTTTCAAAGAAAAATACTAGAGAAATAAAAATATCTGATAAGAATTCAAACGAGGACTCCTTAAAAAATAGTCATACACAGCAAGGTGGCCTTACTAATAATACACCTAAAGAGAGTAAATCCATAGAAGAGACACAAGGTTTTCAGGTTGATAAAGACCACGAAGGCCTTGATAAGTCTATTAAAACATCAAACCAAGATAAGGTTGTTTCTGATAGAGGGGAACCTGTAGTAGCAAAAGGGATTTATGTCACAGGGCCAGTAGCAGGTTCGGAGAGAATGGATAATCTAATTGACATGGTAGATACTACAGAACTAAATACAATGGTAATAGACATAAAAAATGATAACGGTGAAATAACCTATAAAATGGACCATGATTTAGTTAATGAAATAGGTGCTGGTGTTAATTATATCAGAGATATAAAGCAATTAATAAAAGAATTAAAAGAAAAGGACATATATTTAATTGCTAGGATTGTAGCCTTTAAAGACCCCTTACTAGCACAAAAAAACCTGAATATTGTCTCAAAAATAAGGATGGTTCACTATTTCGTGACAAGGCCGGTTTAGGATGGGTAAACCCATATAATAGGGAAGTGTGGGACTACATTATAGAGTTATCACTAGAGGCTATAGACCTTGGATTTGATGAGATTCAGTTTGACTATATACGATTTTCTACAGATCCAGGAATGGCAAATGTAGACTTTGGACCAGAGGCAGTTAGTAAGACTAAGACAGAAATAATAACAGAGTTTACTAAATATGCATACGAAAGACTTAGCCCATATGCTTATGTGTCTGCAGATGTATATGGGGCTATAATTGATTCCTTAGTAGACCAGGAGATAGTTGGACAAGACTACTTAGAAATGGCTAAGCATTTGGATTACATTTGTCCTATGATTTATCCATCTCATTATGCTAATGGTTCATATGGAATTGAATATCCTGATTTAGAACCCTATAATCTAATTCTAGCATCATTAAATGAGTCTAAGAAGGTATTAGCTAATGTACAAGAAAGTCATGTTGCCAAGGTAAGAGCATGGCTCCAAGACTTCACGGCCACTTGGATTGGGAACTACCAAACATATGGTCCGGACCAAATACGTCAGCAAATACAAGGTGTGTATGACGCAGGGTATGAGGAATGGATTTTGTGGAATGGTAGCAACAAGTATACTAGAGATGGTTTATTAGATGAATAGGCTTGTTGAATCAATTTAATACTGAAGCTTGATAATTATAATAAAACCACGAAAAGGTCAAACCTTCCGTGGTTTTATTTTTAAATTGATAAAACCCTGACTTAATGTAAATATTATTTATATGCAAGACTTTATGACACCTTGTGTATAAGTAATTAAGGTTGGAAGGGAGGCTTAGCCTTGAAGGATCAAAAAATAGTTAATCTGATTAAAGAAGGAAATGAACTAGGCTTTATAAAACTAGCAGACAAATATGAGAAACTATTATTCTATATAGCAAAAGGGATACTTGGTAGTAGGACAGAAGATATAGAGGAATGTGTTAATGATACCTATATAAAGTTTTGGAATAATATTGACAAATATGACATTAACAAGGCCTCATTAAAGACCTACTTAAAAATTATAGTTAGAAATACTGCAATTAATAGGCTAAGAGACCTAAGTAGGCACGAAAACAACCAAATATCAGATGATATATCAGAAGTAGCAAAATATTATGCAGATAATAGACAAGATGTTGAAGATAAGATATTCGCAGGCGAAAGTATAAAGAAACTAAACGAGTTAATAAAAGGGCTAAAGCCTAAGGATAAAGAAATAGTAATACGTAAGTATTTTTATTTACAATCTTCTAAGCAAATAGCTAAAGCCATGAAAATGTCTGTAACAGCAGTAGATAGTAGGGCCTCAAGAGCTAAAAAGAAACTAAAGAACGACTTTTACAAGGAGTAGGGAATATATAAAGGAAAGGGTGAAACTTCATGAATGAAATAAATTTAATTGATATGTTGTCCTATTTAGACATAGACTTATTAGAAAACGACAATATCGAAAGTGATTTAAGTAAAGCTGGTACAGTCTTTAAAATCATTATCTATATTTTTGCTAGTATGGCAATTATTGCAAGTCTTCTTGGAATTTTACTTAAAAAGAAAAAGAAAATTAAACCTAGAAAGCTTACACACAAGTTTCCCAAGAAGGTATTAAAATTAGTAGCTAGTTTATAAATCTTGTAGCTACTAAGGACAAGTTAATAGTTAGGAAGTACATATGGGGATAGTCCTAGTAAAAGGGCTATCCTCATATTTTTTATATAGTTTTGCGAGATATTTTCAAAGGGTGTGTATATGTTTATGTAAAACAAAAAAATACATATATAAAGGAGAATGTTATGTTTGAACAAATTAGAACAATTATAGCAGACCAATTAGGAGTAGAGGAAAGTGAAATTACTATGGATTCTTCTTTTAAGAAAGATTTCGGAGCAGATTCATTAGATTTATTTGAAATGATAATGGAGTTCGAAGATGAATTTGATATAGAAATACCAACAGAAGACCTAGAATCTATGGATACAGTAGGAAGTATTGTTAATTACTTACAAGGAAAAGGAATTGAATAACCAATGAAAAATAGGTTGTGTGAACTATTAAATATAAAGTTTCCAATAATACAAGGTGGAATGGCTTGGGTTGCAGAAGCATGTCTAGCAGCAGCGGTTTCAAATGCTGGGGGCCTTGGGATTATTGCAGCAGGTAATGCACCTGTTGAAGTCGTAAGAGAAGAAATAAGAAAGGCAAAAAACTTAACAGATAAGCCCTTTGGTGTAAATATTATGCTAATGTCACCAAGTGCTCATGAAGTGGCTAGCTTAGTTATAGAGGAAGGGGTCCCTGTTGTTACAACAGGTGCAGGAAACCCTGAAAAGTATATGAAGAAATGGAAAGAGGCAGGTATAAAGGTAATTCCAGTTATCCCTTCTGTTGCCCTAGCAAGGAGGATGCAAAGGTATGGGGCAGATGCCATTATAGCTGAAGGAAGTGAGGCCGGAGGTCATATTGGAGAACTTACAACCATGGCCCTTATACCACAAGTAGTTGATGCTGTAAGTATTCCTGTAATTGCAGCTGGTGGAATAGCAGATGGAAGGGGATTAGCGGCTGTGATGATGCTTGGTGCATGTGGTGCCCAACTTGGAACTAGGTTTGTTGTTGCTAAGGAATCCCTTGTTCATGCTAACTACAAGCAAAGAATACTAGATTCTAAGGATATTGATACAGTAGTAACAGGAAGGTCTACTGGCCACCCTGTAAGGAGCTTACGTAATAGTATGACTAGAAAGTACCTACAGCTAGAAGAGGGGTCAGTTAGTATAGATGAGTTAGAGACCTTTACAGCAGGTTCATTAAGAAATGCAGTGGTTGATGGGGATGTAAATAATGGAACCGTAATGGCAGGACAAATTTCAGGCCTAATAAATAAAGAATTAACCTGCAAGGAGATTATTAATCAGATTATGGACCAGGCTAGCGGCTTATTATGTAAGTTTAATGAGGGAAAGAACTATGAATAAGATAGCATTTATTTTCCCAGGCCAAGGTTCCCAATACGTCGGTATGGGTAAAGACTTTTGTGATAATTTCAATGAAAGTAGACAAGTATTTAATGAGGCATCAGATCTTCTTGGAATTGATATGAAAAACCTTGTGTTTGAGAATGAAGACAAAATTAACCTTACTGAATACACCCAAATAGCCATGGTAACAACCTGTATATCTATGCTTAGGGCAGTAGAAAGACTAGGGATAGAGGTTCATGCGACTGCTGGACTTAGTCTTGGTGAGTACCCAGCTCTAATTAAGTCTAAGGTCATAACCTTTGAAGATGGCTTAAAGGTAGTTAGGGAAAGGGGCCTACTTATGGAGAATGCCCTACCAAAGAAAACTACTACTATGGCTGCAGTAATGGGACTTGATGCTAATGAGATTTTAGGAGTATGCAGTGAGGTAGATGGCCTTGTAACAATAGCTAATTATAATTGTCCTGGCCAGATAGTAATTACTGGAGAAATAGATGCTATAGAGAAGGCATCAGGTAAGTTAAAAAAGGCAGGAGCTAGAAGAATAATTCCACTTAAGGTTAGTGGAGCCTTTCACTCCCCGTTGCTAAAGGAAGCAGGAGAGAAGCTGTATGACTTGCTAAAGGATATTAATATAGAAAGTCCAGCTATCCCATATGTTTCTAATGTTAATGGAAGATTTATTTTTGATAATTCTAATATAAGAGAATTACTAAGTCAGCAAGTTTACTCACCTGTCAAGTGGCAACAAAGTATAGAAAACATGATAGAGTCAGGGATTGATACATTTGTTGAAATAGGACCTGGTAAAACCTTGAGTAAATTTATAAGTAAAATAGATTCAAGCTCTAAGACTATAAATATTGATAAGGTAAAAGATTTAGTTAAATTAAATCTTTAACATAAGTATGGGAGGATAGGAATGCTTAAAAATAAGGTGGCTCTAGTGACTGGAGCAAGTAGGGGCATAGGAAAAGAGATTGCACTAACCCTAGCTTCTTATGGTGCAATAGTAATTGTAAATTATAATGGCTCTAAGGATAGGGCTCTTAAGGTTATCGAAGAAATCAAGGCAAATGGTGGTAGAGGCCTTGCATATCAAGCAAATGTATCTGATTCTGGCCAAGTAAGGCAGATGATTGATGATATAAAAGAAGAGTTTGGCTCAATACATATTCTAGTTAATAATGCAGGGATTACAAAGGATAACCTAATTCTTAGGATGTCAGAAGAAGAATTTAATGAAGTTATAGATATTAATTTAAAGGGTGTATTTAACTGTTTAAGAAGTGTTTCCCCAATAATGATAAAGCAAAGGTATGGAAGAATTATTAATATCTCTTCCATTGTAGGAATCCATGGTAATCCAGGTCAGGTAAATTATAGTGCAGCAAAAGCTGGTGTAATCGGAATGACAAAGTCTCTAGCAAAGGAACTTGCTAGAAGAGGAATTACCGTTAATGCAGTAGCACCAGGCTATATTGATACTGACATGACTAAGATATTAAATGAAGACTTAAAGGAAGCCATCAAACAAGAGATTCCACTAAAAAGGCTTGGTGAGGCTCAGGATGTAGCAAATCTTGTGGTATTTTTAGCATCAGACAATAGTTCATATATAACAGGTCAAACAATTCAGGTTGATGGTGGACTTGGAATATAAGGATAATAATAGAAAGTGTTTTAATATAGGAGGTTACCATGAAAAAACGAGTAGTAGTAACAGGAATGGGTCTAATAACACCCTTAGGAAATGACCTAGATACTTTTTGGGCTAACATAAAGTCAAAAAAGGTACCATTTAAGCCTATTACATATTTTGATACAAGTGATTATAAAGTGAAACTAGCTGCACAAGTTGAGGACTTTAATCCCCTAGACTATATGGATAGAAAGGCAGCAAAAAGGATGGAACCCTTCTCCCAGTTTGCAGTAGCAGCAGCTAAACAGGCCATAGAACATGCAGGACTTGAATTAGATAAAGAGGACTTAACAAGGATTGGAGTTTCTATAGGGTCTGGTATGGGTAGTCTTGATGCCATTGAAAGAGAGTACAACAATATAGTAAACAAGGGGCCAAGGAGGGTTTCACCCCTATTTGTACCAATGATGATATCAAACATGGCGGCAGGTAATGTTGCCATAACATTTGGATTAAAGGGAAAGTGCACTAATGTGGTAACTGCATGTGCTACAGGTACTCATTCTATAGGAGAAGCCTACAGGTATATTCAATACTCAGATGCAGACGTTATGCTTGCTGGAGGAACTGAGGCAATAATTACCCCAACTGGTATTGCTGGTTTTAGTGCCCTAACAGCCCTTAGTACATCTAATAACCCTCTAAGAGCATCGATTCCTTTTGACAAGGAAAGAAGCGGTTTCGTAATGGGTGAAGGTGCAGGAGTTGTAGTTTTAGAATCCCTTGACCATGCCCTTGCTCGTGGTGCAACTATATATGCAGAAGTAGGTGGATATGGTTCTACATGTGATGCATATCATATAACCTCTCCATCAGAAGACGGAGAAGGGGCGGCAAGAGCTATGTTATTAGCTATAGAAGAGGGTGGAATAAGGCCTCAAGATATAGACTACATAAATGCCCATGGGACAAGCACACCTGTCAATGATTTACATGAAACTAGAGCTATTAAAAAGGCCCTAAAAGACCATGCTTATAATATCAATGTGAATTCAACTAAGTCAATGACAGGCCATCTACTAGGGGCAGCAGGTGCGGTAGAGTTTATTGTATCTGTTAAGTCTGTACTAGAAGATTACATCCATGCAACAGCTGGATATGAAGTTGTAGATGAAGAATTAGACTTAAACTATACAAAAGAGGCAGAAAGTGGAAAGCAAGTTAACAATGTAATTAGTAACTCCCTAGGATTTGGAGGATACAACGGGAGTTTATTGATTAAGAAGTATGTTGGCTAATGATATTTAGGAAAAATACTTGATTGTTAAATTAATTGATAATTATAGTAATTATTATCTGAATTATTATTAGCTTGGAGGAGTTATCATGGATATAGATAAATTGAGTAAATTAATTCAGGAGTTTTCAAAGTCTAACCTTTTATATCTTATGTATGAGGAAGAAAATATCCGGATTAAGTTAAGAAATAAAGAAGGCACAATATTAGCTAATATGGGAGAAGGCCAGCTAGAAGATATACCTAACTATAAGGATATAGCCCTAACTAAAGGCCAAACCACTGATCAACCTAGTAGTGAAAATAAAGACCTAGTAACTAGCATTAAGGAGCAGATTAAGTCACCTACTGTTGGCACCTTTTATAGGTCACCATCACCAGATAGTGACCCCTATATACAAGTAGGAGATATAATTGAAAAGGGCCAGGTTATTGGAATTGTTGAAGCTATGAAAGTAATGAATGAAATAGAATCCCCATATAAGGCCAAAGTAAAAGAAATTCTTGTAAAGGATGAAGAAATGGTTGAGTTTGGCCAAACTCTAGTAGTTTTAGAAGCCTTATAATTAGTATAAAAAGGAGCTTAATATGCTTAACATAAATGAAATAAAAGAAATAATACCTCAAAGGAGTCCTTTCTTGTTAGTAGATAGGATAGATAAATTAGAGCCTGGAAAGTACGGTCTTGGGCAAAAGTGTGTAACCTATAATGAGCCCTTTTTTCAAGGTCATTTTCCAGATGAACCAGTTATGCCTGGTGTACTTATAATAGAATCCCTTTGTCAAGTTGGAGCAGTAGTATGCCTATCTAGCGATAACTTTAAGGGTAAAAATGCTTATTTTGCTGGAGTAAATAAATTCAGATTTCGCAACAAGGTAGTACCAGGTGATGTACTTACCCTTGAAGTAGAGCTAATAAAAAACAAGGGTCACATAGGAATTGCCAAGGCGAAAGCATATGATAAGGAAAAGGTTTTTGCAGAAGGTGAACTAACCTTTGTTGTTGGATAGATTAGGAGGCTAATATGTTTAACAAAATATTGATAGCCAATCGTGGCGAAATAGCGGTACGTATTATACGTGCATGTAGGGAAATGGGAATTAGTACAGTAGCTGTTTATTCGGACATTGACAAGGATTCTTTGCATGTTCAACTAGCAGATGAGACTATCTGCATAGGACCAGCCAAGGCTAGAGATAGCTATCTAAAGATGGACAGAATCCTAAGTGCTGCGATTTCTACTGGGGCAGATGCAATCCATCCTGGATTTGGATTTTTATCTGAAAGTCCTAAGTTTGCAGAACTTTGTATGAAGTGCAATATTGTTTTCATTGGTCCTAGTGCTAGGGTTATAGAAAGAATGGGTAATAAGCAAGAGGCTAGAAATACAATGATAAAGGCAAGGGTTCCAGTAGTACCAGGTACTACAAACCCAGTAAACAGCGCAGAAGAAGGCCTTAAAATTGCTAAAGAAATAGGATATCCCCTTATAATAAAAGCTAGTAGTGGTGGAGGAGGTAAGGGGATGAGAATAGTTCACTCAAGTGATAAGTTTATTTCATCATTTAAAACTGCAAGTCAGGAAGCAAGGAATGCTTTTGGAGACGATAGTTTGTATATTGAAAAGTATATACAAAATGCTAGGCACATAGAAGTTCAGATACTAGCGGATAATTATGGTAATACAGTCCACCTTGGAGAAAGGGATTGTTCAATTCAAAGAAGGCACCAAAAACTTATTGAAGAGGCTCCTGCTTACGGAATTAGTGAAGAACTAAGGAAAGAGATGGGGCTTACAGCGATAAAGGCAGCACAAAGCATTAGTTATAACAATGCAGGAACTGTAGAGTTTATTCTAGATAAAGATAATAGATATTATTTTATAGAAATGAATACAAGACTTCAGGTTGAACATGGAGTGACTGAGATGGTTACAGGGATTGATATTGTAAAAGAACAGATTTTAATAGCATCAGGTAACAAGCTAAAAATAAAGCAAGAAGACATAAGTATAAAGGGGCATGCTATTGAATGTAGAATTAATGCAGAAAGTCCAAGAAATAACTTCCTACCTTACCCAGGGCAAGTTACAAACCTACATATGCCTGGTGGATGTGGAGTTAGAATTGATAGTGCCCTGTACCATAGCTATAGAATCCCTTCCACGTATGACTCATTAATAGCTAAGGTCCTTGTTCATGATGAAAGCAGGGAAGAAGCGATAAAGAAAATGAGGGGTGCCTTGGGTGAAATAATTATAGAAGGTATAGAGACCAATGTAGACTTTCTCTACGATATAATGAATGATACAGATTATTGTAAGGGCAGGATAAATACTGGGTTTGTTGAGAGTTTCTTAGATGAGGCTAGATTGGAGAAAATATGTTAAAAGACCTATTCAAAAAATCATCTAAACCATTGAAAAAAGAAAAAAATTCAGTCCATATACCAGACGGGCTGTTTCAAAAATGCATAAAATGTAATGAAATCATATATACACAAGATTTAATTGAAAATCTTTATATTTGCCCAAGTTGTGGTTATTATAAAAGAATTAATCCAAGAGAAAGAATAGGGATGATATTAGACCATGGGAGTTTTAAAGAGTGGGATAATAATATAGTGATTGATGATCCATTAGATTTTCCAGGATACAAGGATAAACTAAAAAGGATTAAAGAAGCAACAAGTCTTGATGAAGCTATAATTACTGGAACAGGGCGAATACATGGTAAAGAGGTAGCAATAGGGGTTATGGCATCTAACTTCCTTATGGGAAGTATGGGAAGAGTAGTAGGAGAAAAAATTACAAGATTAATAGAAGGCGCTACCAACAATAGACTGCCCCTTATAATTTTTACTTGTTCAGGTGGGGCTAGAATGCAAGAAGGAATTATATCTCTAATGCAAATGGCAAAAACTTCGGCAGCCATAAAAAGACATGATGAAGCAGGACTGCTTTATATTTCAGTACTTACAGACCCTACTACTGGAGGGGTAATGGCAAGCTTTGCTATGTTAGGGGATATTATTATAGCAGAACCTGGGGCCTTAATAGGCTTTGCAGGACCAAGAGTAATTGAACAAACAATCGGCCAAAGGTTACCAGAGGGCTTTCAAAGTGCAGAATACCTGTTGGAACATGGTTTTATTGATAAAATTGTAAAAAGAGATAACATGAAGAAAATTCTATCTATCCTAATTAGAAGCTAGGATGATAATATTATAGATTAAGAACTAGAAGCAGATAAGGAAATTGTAAGGCAAAAAGAAAATAGGAGTTAAGTTATGACAGAAAAATTAACCCCATGGGAAAGGGTAAGACTTGCAAGAAGATTAGAAAGGCCTACAAGTATTGATTATATAAGCAAAATATTCGATACTTTTATTGAACTACATGGAGATAGGTATTATGGTGATGACAGTGCAGTGGTGGGTGGCTTGGCTACATTTAATAATCAAAGTATCACAGTAATAGGTCAGCAAAAGGGTAGAAACTTAAAAGAAAATCAAAAAAGAAATTATGGAATGCCATCTCCTGAAGGTTACAGAAAGGCCCTTCGCTTAATGAAACAAGCAGAAAAGTTTAATAGGCCAATAGTACTTTTTATTGATACACCAGGAGCCTTTTGTGGTATTGAGGCAGAACAAAGGGGCCAGGGTGAAGCTATTGCTAAAAGCCTCTTCCATATGTCAAACTTAAAAGTTCCGATATTATCAATAGTAATAGGGGAAGGTGGAAGTGGTGGAGCTCTTGCCTTTGGCCTAGCTAATGAAGTATGGATGTTAGAGAACTCAGTTTACTCTATAATATCACCTGAGGGCTTTGCCTCTATAATGTATAAGGATAAGAAAAGAGCTAAAGAAGCAGCAGAACTTATGAAATTAACAGCCAAAGACCTTCTT
Source organism: Clostridiales bacterium (assembly GCA_012518885.1). Taxonomy (GTDB): domain Bacteria; phylum Bacillota; class Clostridia; order Lachnospirales; family Lachnospiraceae; genus JAAYRG01. The sequence goes on from JAAYRG010000187.1 coordinate 11,336, forward strand.
AATCTTGGAATCATAGAAAAAATCATTAAAGAACCAGATGACCTAACTATTGAAAATATGGATGATATTATTAGTACCCTAAGGGAAGATATAGGGGGCTTTCTAAAAGTCTACATGT
>JAAYRG010000188.1 GCA_012518885.1 Clostridiales bacterium
AATAAAATACAACAACTCCTCTCTGATTTATGGTAAAATTGAGTTAGCGACAACCAAATTTTAACGCATACACCAAGAAAGGAGTTGTATCTATATGATACCATACAAACAGCTTTCTTTGGCAAATTATTTTTCAGATTGCCAAGAAAAATTTGAAGAAGATAAATATTCTTTCCTAAATTTACTCGAACAACACATAAATCTCGATGAGTTTATTCCGTTTTCTTTTCGAAAACATTTCTACGCTGATACTGGTAGGCCTCGTGAATACCCTTTAGAAAGTTTTATATGGGCTTTACTAATACAACGTATTTTTTCTATACCTACAGACTCTCTTTTAATTCTTTTCCTTAGATATTCCAAGGAACTGCGGGAGTTCTGTGGCTTTTCAAAAGTTCCTGATGCTTCTAAGTTTACCCGTTTCAAGCAAGATTTCTTACCGGACCTACAATCGATGTTTGATAATCTAGTGGATGTTACTGAACCGATATGCCAGGAAATTGATGAGCAACGTGCTTCTATGACTATATTTGATACTTCAGGTATTGAAGCATATGTTACTGAAAATAACCCTAAGTACACTAACGCTATTATTGCTCAGCTTAAAACTTTTGCTAAGTCTCAAGGTTTTAATAGTAATTATGACCCTTATAAGGCTGCTTACAAGAAAATGCCTCCACATGCTTCAGCTAATTCTGCCATTAAACAACTTTACATAAATGGCCATTTTTGCTACGTATATAAATTTGGCATGATAACTAATGGGTTAGGTATTGTCAGAGACATCTCTTTTTACAACAAAGATTTTCTTGATGCTCATCCTGAAATCATTGTAGAGAAGAAAAGTAATTCTCCGGATGAAGATAAATCTCTATCAGATTCAAAAGCCTTAATTCCTGTTTTAATAGACTTTTTTAAAAAACATCCATTAATTAATCCAAAAATATTTCTAGGTGATGCTGCTTTTGATACTATTGCCATCTATAATGATTTGTTCACCAACGAATCACTGGGGTTTGATAAAGCTTTTATCCCTTTAAATAAGCGTTCTAGCCTAAAATATGAGAATTATACCATTAATGAAGACGGTATTCCTTGTTGCCCCAAAGACCCATCCCTTCCAATGAAGCCTGAAGGTAATACATCACATCTCAGATGCGGAATAAAAACCTTTAAGTTCGTCTGTCCCAAGATGAAATGGGATAAATGTGATGATGGAAAGTATCGTCGTGTCACTCATTGTGAAAACTCATGTACTACATCTCTTGGTGGTCGTATGGTTTACGTTTATCCAGAAAAGAACTACAGAACCTTTCCTGGGGTCCTACGAGGTTCCTCTGAGTGGGAAGATACCTATAAAATACGCTGTGTCGTTGAACAGTCAATCAATCACTTTAAAGACAGTTACTGTATTGCTGGTCGTAGAACTCAAAACGAAAAAACACTTCATGCAGACCTGTTGATTTCGGGAATTACACAACTTCTTACTGTAGTCCTCGCTGATAAAATACATCAGCACCAATACATCAGAAGTTTAAAACCTTTATTATTGGCATAAAAATATCCATAATCGTATAAACGTTGGTTTTTATGGTACTAGCAACAGTACCTCTTATTTGTGTGCTCTAATTTTCCATTATAATAAAAACACAATTTAATTCTAAATATTGGATTGTGGATAACTTTACTCTTTATTTAAATGTGAGTTTCGCAATTACCTAAATTGATAACAAGCTACATGTAGGCTTTACTGTATACAGTGACTTTTCTCCCCATATAGGTATGATAAGGTCCTTCTCTAAGGGGAATAACTTTCCTACCCAGTATACATTTTTTGCTGGTGAAGAC
>JAAYRG010000026.1 GCA_012518885.1 Clostridiales bacterium
AAAAGACATATAAAGACTTTTCATATTTTATACCCTATGATATAATAATATAAGTAGATTATTCCATATTAATTTATGTGTATCATTAGTTAGTATTAGAAGTTACTAAATGTGATATTGTAAGTTTCATGGAGTATTAACTTTCATAAAGGAGGAAATTACCTTGAAAAGAATTAAAACATTAAACACACGTAACTTAAAAGAAAGTATGAAAAAAGGTGGATGTGGAGAGTGCCAAACTTCTTGCCAATCCGCATGTAAAACATCTTGTACTGTAGGAAACCAAAGTTGTGAAAATATAAACAGCAAATAATTATAGGTTACATAGTAAAGAATCAGTTGCCTTCGAAACTATTATTGACTTGGACTTAATAAGGGTTAATATGTAAGTCTTATAATCAACAATATGGTTTTCGTAGGCTTCTTTTAAGCAGCGATAACTTCGCTGCTTATTCACTTATAGTCAGAAGGGAGAAGTACCTTGGTACATCAATATAAGAATAATGGATACAATATCGTACTAGATGTTAACAGTGGACAAATCCACCTTGTTGATGAGTTAGTTTACGATATTATTGCCATGTATGAAAACAATGATAAACAAGTAATTATAGATACACTTTCAAATAAATATAAGGATTCTGAGTATGATTACTTATTTGAAGGTGATGGAATAGATGAAGCTACTAGAAGGATGCAAATAGCTGAAGCGATAGATGCAGTAGAAGAGCTAAAGGCAGAAGGGGCATTATTTTCAGAGGATATTTACGAAGACTATATTTCAGAGTTTAAGACTAGGGAAACAGTTGTTAAGGCCCTATGCTTACATATTGCCCATGATTGCAATCTAGCCTGCCGTTACTGCTTTGCAGAAGAAGGAGAATATAAGGGTGAAAAAGGATTAATGTCCTTTGAAGTTGGTAAACAGGCCCTAGATTTCCTTATTGCTAATTCTGGTAATCGTAGAAACCTAGAAGTTGACTTCTTTGGTGGAGAACCATTAATGAACTTCCAGGTTGTTAAAGACCTAGTTAAATACGGTAGAGAACAAGAGAAGATTCATAACAAAAAGTTTAGGTTTACCCTAACTACTAATGGAGTTTTACTAAATGATTCCATTATGGAGTTTGCCAACAAGGAGATGTCTAATGTAGTTCTAAGTGTAGATGGTAGAAAAGAAGTACATGACCATATGCGTCCATCCCATAATGGTAAGGGAAGTTATGATATCATAATGCCTAAGTTCAAGAAGTTTGCAGATAGTAGAAATCATATGGACTACTATGTTAGGGGTACCTTTACTAAGAATAATCTAGATTTTTCTGAGGACGTTAAACACTTAGCAGAACAAGGCTTTAAGCAAATATCAGTAGAGCCAGTAGTTTTAGACCCTACTGACCCATATGCTATTAAGGAAGAAGATTTATCAGTTATATTTGAAGAGTACGACAGACTTGCTAAGTATATGATAGATAAGAACAAGGCTAAGGAAGGTTTTAATTTCTTCCACTTTATGATTGACCTTACTGGTGGTCCATGTGTTGCAAAACGCCTATCAGGTTGTGGTTCTGGTACAGAATACCTAGCAGTTACTCCATGGGGAGACCTATATCCTTGCCACCAATTTGTTGGCCAAGAAGAATTCCTAATGGGTAATGTATTTGATGGTATTAATAGAACTGATATTGTAGAAGAATTTAGGGCAACAAGTGTTTATTCAAAAGAGAATTGTAAAAATTGCTTTGCTAAGTTCTATTGTAGCGGTGGATGTGCAGCCAATGCCTATAATGAACATGGTAATATTAATGAAACCTATGATATCGGATGTGAAATGCAAAGAAAAAGAGTTGAGTGTGCAATTATGCTTCAGGCTGTAGGAGCTGAGGAATAAAAATGGCTAAATGGGTAGTAAGAAGCAAGAAGGCAGACTTTAGCTCTATGATGGATAGGCATAGTATCAGTGAAGTTGTGGCAAGAATCTTAACCAATCGTGGAGTTACAAAAGATAAAGACATAGAAAAATTTCTAAACCCAAGTATAGAAGCTTTATACGACCCTAAGGATTTAAAGGATATAGATAAGGCTACTAGCATTCTACAGACTAAAATTAAGGCTGGAAGTAGGATAAGAATTGTAGGAGATTATGATGTTGATGGCATTACTGCTACATATATTTTGTATACAGGCCTTTTAAAATGTGGAGCAATAGTTGACTATGAAATACCCGATAGGATTACAGATGGTTATGGTATCAATGCTAACATAATTGAAGCAGCTTATAATGATGGAATTGATACTATTATAACTTGCGATAACGGAATAGCTGCCATAGACCAAGTTGCCATGGCTAAGAACTTAGGAATGACTGTTATTATTACAGACCATCATGAACTAGTCCTTGTTGATATAGATGGAGAAGAAGTAGAACAAGTACCTGTAGCAGATGCAGTTGTTAATCCAAAGCAAAGGGATTGTAACTATTCAAACAAAGAACTATGTGGTGCTGCTGTGGCATTTAAGCTTATACAGTACTTGTATAGGTTATATCAGATAGATACAAAGAACCTTTATCCATTAATAGAGGCAGTTGCTATTGCTACAGTTTGCGATGTTATGGACCTAGTTGATGAGAATAGGGTACTAGTTAAGCTAGGTCTTATAGAACTTAAAAAGACTAACAATTATGGTCTTAAGGCCCTAATTGAGCTTTCTGATATAAATATTAATATGTTAAGTGGTTACCACCTAGGCTTTATTATAGGCCCTTGTTTAAATGCATCTGGTAGGCTTGATACTGCCAAAAAAGGACTAAGCCTACTCCTTGCTAATTCGAAGGAAGAAGCCTATGAATTAGCCAAAGAGCTTAAGGTCTTAAATGACGAAAGAAAAGATATGACTGCAGATGGCGTTGAAGAGGCTAAAAATCTGATAGAAACTAGTGACTTAAAGGATGATAAGGTCTTAGTAGTCTATCTTCCTGATTGTCATGAAAGTATTGCTGGTATTATAGCAGGTAGAATTCGTGAATATTATTATAAGCCGACCATTGTACTTACTAGAAGTGAAAAGGGAGTAAAGGGCTCAGGTCGTTCAATAGAAGAATATAATATGTTTAAGGAACTAACAAAAGTAAAAGATTACTTAACCAAATTCGGTGGCCACCCAATGGCAGCAGGACTTTCTTTAGAGGAAGAAGATATTAGTCACTTTAGAAGGGCTCTCAACGAATATACTAGCCTAACTGATGAAGACCTAATTCCAAAGATTTCAATAGATGTTGTTTTACCACTAGGCTATGTTAGCGAAGAATTAGTTGATGAACTTAAAATTCTAGAACCTTTTGGTAAGGCTAACCCAAAACCAGTTTTTGCAGAAAGAAACTTAAAAGTTACTAGGGCCTTCTTACTTGGTAAGAATAAGAATGTACTAAAGCTTAAGGTCATTAACCAATATGGTAGAACTATGGATGCAATATATTTTGGGGATATCGATGCCTTCCTTAGTGAACTAAGAGACAAGTTTGGTGAAGAAGAAGTTGATAAGATGTTTATGAATATGGAAAATAGTATAGAATTTAATATAACCTATTATCCTGACATAAACGAATATAATGGGAACCGATATTTGCAAATCATTATTACTAACTATTTAATTGTATAAATAGTCAGAAACAGTAAACACCTTACTCTCTTTTACAAGTTGGACAAGAAATAGAACCCGCATCCAAAATTATTGTTTAAAATGTATATTGAACTGTAAAAATACAAAGAAAAACCTTGCAAATCAGACATAAATACAAGGCCTACATTTGAGTATTTCTATAAAAATATGATATACTAGAAAATTGAAATAAGAAATTTGTAATGTTATAATATTATATATAGTAAATAATAGATTATGCCATTGTAATGGCTCATAGCCCACTGAATATTTTTACAAATTTAATGGGCAAAAAAATGAAAAGAGGAAATGTGACAGATGAAAAAGTTGGAAGACTACGTAAGAAGTATACCTGACTTTCCAGAAGAAGGGGTTATATTTCGTGATGTAACAACAATTTTGCAGGATAAGGACGGACTAAGAATGTCTGTTGACCAAATACAAGCATGTCTTGAGGATGAAGACTTTGATGTAATAGTTGGTCCTGAATCTAGAGGATTTATCTTTGGTGTTCCAATTGCATATAATATGTATAAACCTTTTATACCAGTTAGAAAAAAAGGAAAGTTGCCATATGAAACTATAGAACAAGAATATGACTTGGAATATGGTTCTGCAACAATAGAGATGCATAAAGATGCAATAAAACCAGGTCAAAAGGTTGTAATTATTGATGATTTAATTGCTACTGGTGGAACGATTGAAGCTATTACAAAACTAGTAGAAAAATTAGGTGGAGAGGTAGTTAAAATAGTATTTTTAATTGAACTAGAAGGCTTAAATGGACGAGAAAAGCTTAAAGGTTATAATGTAGAATCTATTATTAAGTATCCAGGGAAATAATCTACCAATTAGTTGTAAGCACTCGTTGATTTACGGTGATTATGAAGGCTCCGTGAAATTGCTCTGAAGTTTAGGCAAGTTTATTATTTCGTATACGGAATGATTCATTCTTGCCTAGGCGATCTAGAAAATATACCTTTCTAGGTTAATCATATTAAATCTAGGAATCAGAGCGATTTTTCGGAGCTTTATTATACTACATGTAAGAGACAATTAAACCTTGCCTAGAATTGATTTTAAATATTATTGTTATTATAATTATACATAATAAAGGTGGTGATATCATGGGAAAGAGTAAAGAAGTAATGCAAGATAAATTAAGTAACAGTTCAAACAATAAACCTAATGAAAATATCAATAAGGATAACACAAAGCAGGTGCTTCCAGAAGGATTTGTTAGTCCTGATGATTTGTATGATAAGCTAATTGAAACAGTTAAAGGTTATCATCCATCTGCTGATTTTTCCATGATCGAAAAAGCATACCATCTTTCTAAAAATGCTCATGAGGGGCAACTACGCAAATCTGGTGAGCCCTATATAATTCATCCCCTATATGTAGCGATAATACTAGCAGAAATTGAACTTGATAAAGAAAGTATAGTTGCAGGCCTTCTTCATGATGTAGTAGAAGATACAAACTATACCTTAGAAGAAATCTCAGAAATGTTTAGCCCTGAAATAGCCTTACTAGTTGATGGGGTTACTAAGTTATCTAATATTAATTATTCTCATGACAAGGTTGAAGCCCAGGCAGAGAATTTAAGAAAAATGTTTCTTGCTATGGCAAGAGATATAAGGGTAATCCTAATAAAATTAGCAGATAGGCTTCATAATATGAGAACTATGGAATACCAGTCTCCAGAAAAGCAAAAAGAAAAAGCAAAGGAGACATTAGAAATCTATGCTCCAATTGCCCATAGGTTAGGTATTTCTAAGATTAAGGTTGAGTTAGATGACTTATCATTAAAATACTTAGAACCCGAAGTATATCACGACCTGGCTAAAAAAATAAACCTAAAGAAAACAGAACGTAAGGATATAGTAGACCATATAGTTAACGAAGTACAAAGTCATATGGATGAAGCCAATATTAAGGCAAGGGTTGAAGGTCGTGTAAAGCATTTCTTTAGTATTTATAAGAAAATGATAACCCAAGATAAAAGTCTAGACCAAATTTATGACTTGTTTGCTGTAAGAATTTTGGTTGATACTGTAAAGGATTGTTACGCAGCTCTTGGTATTATTCATGAGATGTATAAGCCAATTCCAGGTAGGTTTAAAGACTATATAGCTATGCCAAAACCTAACATGTATCAATCTCTTCATACTTCTCTTATTGGACCAACAGGTGAGCGCTTTGAAATGCAAATTAGAACCTTTGAAATGCACAAGACTGCAGAATATGGTATTGCAGCTCACTGGAAGTATAAAGAAGGTAAGGATGGCAAATCAAGCTCAGATGCAGAAGAAGAAAAGCTAACCTGGCTAAGAGAAATTCTAGAATGGCAAAGAGACATGTCTGATAATAGGGAGTTCTTAAGTCTTCTTAAGAATGACTTTGACTTATTCTCAGATAATGTTTACTGTTTTACACCAAGAGGAGATGTTAAGACTCTTCCTGTAGGTTCTACCCCAATTGATTTTGCCTATAGTATCCATAGTGCAGTAGGTAATACAATGATTGGTGCTAGGGTCAACGGAAACTTAGTTAACATAGACTATAAAATTAAGAATGGTGACCAAATAGAAATTATTACGTCACAAAATTCTAAGGGACCTAGTAGAGATTGGCTTAAACTAGTTAAGTCAACCCAGGCTAAGAATAAGATTAACCAGTGGTTTAAGTCACAATTAAAAGAAGACAATATCATAAAAGGTAAGGAAGAAATCCAAAGTTATGCGAAAAGTAAGAATATTGTCTTAAGTGACTTATTAAAGCCAGAATATATGGATAAGGTTATGAGTAAGTATGGTTACCGAGATTGGAAGGCTGTACTTGCTGCAGTAGGCCACGGAGGCCTAAAAGAAAGCCAAGTTGTAGATAGGCTTTTGCTAGAGTACAAGAGAAAGCAAAAGAAAGAAATGACTGATGAAATGGTTCTTGAAGCTATTTCTGAGATTAAGGAAAGTAGACAGCCAGCTAAGTTGGCGAGTTCAAAAAGTGGTATTATCGTCGAAGGTGTACATGATTTAGCTGTTAGATTTAGCAAGTGTTGTAATCCAGTTCCAGGTGATGAAATTGTTGGATTTGTAACTAGAGGTAGGGGAATTTCAATCCATAGAACTGATTGTATTAATATGATTAATGTTACAGATGAAGACCGTGCAAGATTAATTGATGCCCAGTGGAGTGTTTCTTCAGATACAGATAGTTCTAATAACTTATATTCTGCAGAAATTAAGATATATGCCCATGATAGGAGTGGTGTACTTCTTGAAATATCTAAGATTTTCACTGAAGAAGACCTAAATGTTGACTCTATGACAGTAAGAACTAATAAGCAAGGGACAGCAACTATCACTGTAGGATTTGAAATTAATAATGTTAATCAGTTAGGGGATATAATTAATAAGTTACGAAAAGTTAGAAGTATAATTGATATCGAGCGTACAACAGGCTAGAGAAGGAGTAAAAAATGATAATTGAAACTTGTGCAGTAGGAATTATGGCGACAAATTGCTACTTGTTAATTAATAAAGAAACAAAAGAAACAGTTATTATAGATCCAGGAGCCCAAGCAAGTTTAATAATATCCAAGATAACTGATTTAAACTTAAAACCTGTAGCTATCTTACTAACCCACGGTCACTTTGACCATATTATGGCAGCAGGCCATGTAGCAGAGGAATATGGTATTAGTATTTATGCATCTGAGTTAGAGGCAACCCTACTATCTGATTCCTCATTAAATTGCTCAAATCTAATAAGAGATAATTTTGACATAGAGGCTGATGTTTTATTACATGACCGTCAGAAATTAAATCTAGCTGGGTTTGTTATAGAAGTAATTAATACTCCAGGTCATACTAGTGGGGGAGTATGTTATTACTTAGAAGATAAAAAGATACTATTTACTGGCGACACTTTATTTAATGAGTCAATTGGTAGAACAGATTTCCCAACGGGTGATATTAGAGCATTACTTAATTCCGTTGCAAAGCAATTATTTACCTTGCCTGAAGATGTTGTTGTATATCCAGGTCATGGAGACACAACAACAATCGAACACGAGAAAAACAATAATCCATTTTTGATAGAATATCGGTGACAAATTTTGATTAAGTTTTATATTAATAGTAATGAATTTAATAATGATTTATATAATCTAGCAAGAGCCTTTTATCCTTTTACAAATGTTGAGATAGAAAATGTACTTAATATTAATGAGGCTTCAGACCAAGATAGGAATAGACCTTATAATGAAATAATGATTATTGCTTCATTAGAGGAAGAAGCTATTAAGTTAAAGGCCTATAAGGGCTCAGATGAAGAATATACTTTTAATGAAAGTATATCAAGTTCTTATAAAAGGTTCTATAGAAATGCGCTTAAAAGACTTGTTTATATGAGCCTTTCAAAGATAGCCAAGGTAAGTCTTTCTTGGGGAACTTTAACAGGTGTTAGACCAACAAAAATAGTACTAGATATGTTAGAGAATGGAGAAAGTAAAGAGAGTATTGCATCCTTTATGAAGGACCAATACTTGTGCAGTGATGAAAAGATAGACTTGAGTTTACAAATAGCAGAAAGAGAACTTGCCTTGCTGCAAGAAATAGATTATAAAAATGGGTATAGCCTCTATATTGGCATACCCTTTTGTCCTAATACTTGCCTTTATTGTTCTTTTGCATCCTATTCTATAGAGAAGTTTGAGAACCAAGTTGAATTATACTTAGAAGCCTTAATGAAAGAAATTTCATTTGCATCCACATATATTACAGATACAAAGCTTACCACAATTTATATAGGTGGGGGGACTCCGACTTCATTATCTGAAAACCAGTTAGAGAGACTACTAGCTCACATTGACAAGGAAATAGATTTTTCTAATATTAAAGAATATACAGTAGAAGCAGGAAGACCTGATAGTATTACCTTAGAAAAGCTTGAAATCTTAAAAAAATACAAGGTTTCAAGAATCTCAATCAATCCCCAAAGTATGTCTCAAAAAACCCTTGATATTATTGGTAGGAAGCACACAGTAGACCAGGTAAGACAAGCCTTTAACTTAGCTAGAGAGGCAGGTCATGATAATATTAATATGGATATAATTATTGGTCTACCTGGGGAGAATATAGATGATGTTTCTTATACTTTAGATGAGATTAACAAGTTAAATCCAGAAAGTCTAACAGTCCATGCACTAGCGGTAAAGAGGGCAGCAAGACTTAATGAGGAAATAGATAAGTATAAGGATTTAAGACCAGATGACATAGGACAAATGCGAAGGTTAACTGGTGAATATACTAATAGTTCAGGATATAATCCCTATTACTTGTATAGGCAAAAAAATGTGAGTGATAATATAGAAAATATCGGTTATGCAAGGCCTGGTAGAGAGTGTTTATATAATATACTTATGATGGAAGATAAGCATAATATATTAGCACTAGGAGCAGGTGCAATGTCTAAATTTGTATATTATGACAAGCCCAAGGTAAGACGGGTAGAAAATGTAAAAAGTCTTAAAGACTATATTGAACGTATTGACGAGATGATATATAGGAAGATAAAATTTAAAGAAGAATTTTTGTAGATGGAGGATACTATGATAACACAAAGGCCAAAGGGTACAGGAGATTGGTATGGCCCTAATATGCATAAAAGAACGATTATAGAAAATCTAGCAAGAAAGTTATGTAAAACCTATAATATTAAAGAAATTATTACACCTGTGTTTGAACACACTGTACTTTTCCAAAGAGGAGTTGGTGAAACAACAGATGTAGTACAAAAAGAAATGTACACTTTTGAAGACAAGGGTGGCCGTAGCATTACATTAAAACCAGAAGGTACAGCAGGAGTTATTCGTGCTTTTATTGAGAATAGTATATTCAACGAAAGTCAACCAACAAAACTTTTCTATGTAACTCCAGCCTTTCGCTATGAGCAACCTCAAAGTGGAAGACTTCGCCAGCACCACCAATTTGGTGTTGAATTCATAGGGTCAAAAAGTCCTTTAGCAGAAGTTGAACTAATAACCCTAATAACTAGATTCCTAAAAGAGATAGGCTTAAGGAATGCTAAGCTTCATATTAATAGCATTGGTTGTGCTGATTGTAGAAAAGACTATAACGCTGCCTTGATGGAATTCTTAAATAAACATAAAGATGGTTTATGTGGTACATGTAAAGAAAGAATGGAGAAAAATCCATTAAGAGTTCTTGATTGTAAGGTTCCAACTTGCAAAGATATTGTTAAAGATGCTCCAAGAACAATAGATTATTTAGATGATGATTGTAGACAACACTTTGAAGAACTTCAAAGTCTATTAACCCAATTAGAGATCCCATATGTGATAGATACAGGAATTGTTAGGGGTCTTGATTATTATACTAAAACTGTGTTTGAGTTTGTTAACGAAGATGGCTTTACCCTATGTGGTGGAGGTCGTTATGATAAATTAGTTAATGAAATAGATGAAAAGCACGACTTCCCTTCTGTTGGTTTTGGTATGGGAATTGAACGTATAATTCAATTCTTAGATGATGAGGGTGTAGAGCTTGAAGAAGAGCCAAGGGTTACCCTTTATGTTGGAATTCTTGGAGACAAGGCGAAGGCTGGCTCATACAAGATAGTTAATTCTCTTAGAGAAGCTGGTATAATAGTAGAAACCGATTACATGGACCGTAGTGTTAGGGCCCAAATGAAATACGCTAATAAGATAAGGGCAAAATATACTGTAATAATCGGTGAAAACGAACTTAATGAGAAACTTGTTAATATTAAAAACATGGATAATGGTGATCAAATAGAACTTCCATTAGACCAAATAGTAGATTATTTTATTAATCTTTAGGTGTGATTTGGGGACATATCGTTTAGCACATGTGTTGCCTGATATATCCCCACAATACACTAATATACGCCCAGAAGAAAGGACATAATTATGAACAAAGAAAACGCATGGTTAAAATACAATGATGAAGAGAAACAAAAGATTTTTGAACTTAGTGAAGGATATAAGAAGTTTATATCTGAATGTAAGACTGAGAGAGAATGTGTAGATGAAGTTGTAAGACAAGCTAAGGAATTAGGCTACACTGATTTGAATGATTACATAGCACAAAATAAAGAGTTAAAGGCTGGTGACAAGGTATATGCAACTAACATGAACAAGGCAGTTGCACTTTTTGTTATAGGCGAGGAACCACTAGAAAAGGGAATGAGAATCTTAGGAGCTCATATTGACTCACCAAGGCTAGACTTAAAGCAAAATCCACTTTATGAAGATACAGAAATGGCCTTACTTGATACCCATTATTACGGTGGTATAAAGAAATACCAATGGGTTGCTATTCCGCTTGCCCTTCATGGTGTTGTAGTTAAGAAGGATGGAACAATTGTAAATATCAATGTAGGTGAAGATGATAATGACCCTGTATTTGGTGTTAGTGATTTATTAATCCACCTATCTGCTGACCAAATGCAAAGGAAGGCATCAGAAGTTGTTCGTGGTGAAGCCCTTGATATCTTAGTTGGAAGTATGCCACTTAAGGGTGAGGAAAAGGATGCTGTTAAGGCTAACATTTTAAAAATATTAAAAGACAAATATGATATTGAAGAAGAAGACTTTATTTCTGCTGAAATAGAAGTAGTTCCAGCTGGAAAGGCTAGGGACTATGGATTTGATAGAAGTATGGTTATGGGTTATGGACAAGATGATAGGGTTTGTGCATACACTTCAATGAAGGCTATATTTGATGTGGATAAGACAGACAAGACAGTTTGTTGTGTACTTGTTGACAAAGAAGAAATAGGTAGTGCAGGGGCATCTAGTATGCATTCTATGTTCTTTGAAAATACTGTAGCAGAAATAATTGCCCTTCAAGGTAATTATTCAGACTTAATCTTAAGACGTACCCTACAAAATTCCTTCATGTTATCTTCAGATGTTAATGCAGCATATGACCCTAATTATCCAGAAGTAATGGAAAAGAAAAACTCAGCCTACTTTGGTAAAGGAATGGTATTTAGCAAATACACAGGTGCTAGAGGTAAGTCAAATTCAAATGATGCAAATGCAGAATACATAGCAAAGCTTCGTAAAATCCTAGATGATAATAACGTAACATATCAAACAGCAGAACTTGGAAAGGTAGACCAAGGTGGTGGTGGAACCATTGCATATATAATGGCAAACTATAACATGGAAGTTATTGATAGTGGAGTTGCAGTACTTAATATGCATGCACCATGGGAAATAACAAGTAAAGTTGATATTTACGAGACAACAAGAGGCTATAAGGCATTTTTAGAGAATATCAATTAGTTTTAGTGAAATAATTATTGTAGCGGTTAAATTTTATTTTAACTTATCAAACCAGGAGGTTAGAAATGGCAGAATCAATGAAAGGCTTAAAACGAAGCCATAGATGTACAGAATTATCCAGTGCTAATATTGGTGAAACTGTAACAGTAATGGGTTGGGTTCATAAATCAAGAAATAAGGGCGGTATTATATTCGTAGATTTAAGGGACCGAACTGGTTTATTACAAATTATCTTTGAAGAAGAGGATACTGGAGCAGAAGATTTTTCAAAAGCTGAAAAGCTAAAGAGTGAGTATGTAATTGCTGTAGTTGGTAAAGTAGAAAAAAGATCAGGTGCTGTTAACCCAAATCTTAAGACTGGTGATATAGAGATTAGGGCAAGTCAACTTCGTATTTTATCAGAATCTGAAACTCCACCATTTCCAGTTGAAGAAAACAGTAAGACCAAGGAAGAGTTAAGACTAAAATATAGATATATAGACCTTAGAAGACCTGACTTACAAAGAAACCTAATTATGAGAAGTAAGGTAGCAAACATAACTCGTCAGTTCTTATCAGAAGAAGGTTTTCTTGAAATAGAAACTCCAATGTTAACAAAGAGTACACCTGAAGGTGCTAGAGACTACTTAGTACCAAGTCGTGTACACCAAGGGAATTTCTATGCCCTTCCTCAATCACCACAGCTATTTAAGCAGTTACTAATGTGTTCAGGTTATGACAGGTACTTCCAAATAGTAAAGTGTTTCCGTGATGAGGACTTAAGGGCGGACCGTCAACCAGAGTTTACTCAAATTGACTTAGAATTATCCTTTGCTGATATTGAAGATGTAATTGACGTAAATGAAAGACTACTTCATAGAATTTTCAAGGAAGTATTAGACATAGAAATTGAACTACCAATCAAGAGAATGACATATGAAGAAGCAATGGATCGTTATGGTTCTGACAAGCCAGATACACGTTTTGGCATGGAACTTGTTAATGTATCAGAAGTTGTTAAAGACTGTAGTTTTACTGTTTTTACAGATACAGTAGCAAATGGTGGTTCGGTACGTGGTATCAACGTAAAAGGTCAAGGAGCTATGTCTAGGAAAAAGATAGATAAACTTGTAGACCTATCTAAAGACTTTGGTGCTAAGGGTCTAGCTTACCTATCTATCAATGAAGATGGAACCTATAAGTCATCCTTTGCTAAATTTATGACTGAGGAAGAATTAAAGGCTCTTGTAGATGCAATGGATGGACAAGTAGGAGACTTATTACTGTTTGTAGCTGACAAGTCAGAAGTTGCATGTGAAGCTTTAGGAAGTCTAAGATTAGAACTAGCTAATCAATTAGACTTAATTAATAAAGATGACTTTAACTTCCTATGGGTAACAGACTTCCCATTACTTGAGTACTCAGAGGAACAAGATAGATATGTTGCAAAACATCATCCATTTACAATGCCAGCAGAAGAAGACTTACATTTACTAGATACTGACCCTGGTAAGGTACGTTCTAAAGCTTATGATATTGTTTTAAATGGAACAGAAATTGGTGGAGGTAGTGTACGTATCTACCAAAGCGACGTACAAGAGAAGATGTTTGAAGTGTTAGGATTTAGTAAGGAAGATGCATACGAACGTTTCGGATTCCTACTTAACGCTTTTAAATATGGTGTTCCACCACATGCAGGACTTGCATATGGTTTAGACCGTTTAATCATGTTAATGGCAAAAGAAGATAGTATTAGGGACGTTATAGCCTTCCCTAAAGTAAAAGATGCTTCATGTCTAATGACAGATGCTCCAAATACAGTTGATGTAAAACAACTTGATGAACTTGCAATTAGCATAAAGAAAGATTTAGACAAAGAATAGAATAATTTGAGAATATAATAAAATTATCAGAAGCGAATTGGCCCCTCAAAGTAAGAACTTAAAATATTACTTTGAGGGGTCAGTTCATTTTCTAGCAGGTTTTATCTTTATGGACCTTTTTAAAAAGCAAATCACTTAAGTTTGATATTTGGCTTGAACTTCCAAGTTTAATAGTGTATAATGTTTTAGTGCAATAAAGCGTGAATGCGTAAAAGTATAAAGAGATAAAGTGGAGGCATATATAATGATTTGGTCCAAGAATGAAACCTTAACTAGGGGAGAAATGGAAAGTTTACAGTTGGAACGGCTAAAAGAAACTGTAAATCGTATGTATGAGAAGAATGAGCCATATAGGAAGAAGATGTCTGAAGCAGGTATTAGACCAGAAGATATAAGGAGTCTAGAGGATTTAAAAAGACTACCCTTTACTACAAAGGATGATTTGAGGGACAATTACCCTTATGGATATTTTTCTACACCTAAGAATGAAATAGTTAGAATACATGCATCATCTGGAACTACTGGAAAACCAACTGTAGTTGGCTATACAAGGAAGGATTTAGAAACTTGGACAGAACTTGTAACAAGAATTGCTGTAATGGGTGGTGCAACAAAGGATGATATTGCTCAAATATGCTTTGGATATGGTATGTTTACAGGGGCTCTAGGCTTACATTATGGTCTAGAGAATCTAGGGGCTATTGTAGCGCCAGCATCATCGGGTAATACAGAAAAGCAAATCATGTATTTGAAGGATTTTGAATCAACCTTGTTAGTTGCAACCCCATCTTATGCCCTACATATTGCGGAAGTAGCAAGAGCTATGGGTATTGACCCAGCTAAGGATTTAAAAGTTAAGACTGGCTTATTTGGAGGAGAAGGTATAACCGAATCCATGAGAGAAGAGATGTATCGTCTCTGGGGTAGGGATATGAAGGTTACACAAAACTATGGTATGAGTGAGTTAATGGGACCAGGTATCTCAGGCGAATGTCTTGAACTTCAAGGTATGCATATTAATGAGGATAACTTTATTCCTGAAATAATTAATCCAGAGACAGGTGAAGTTTTACCAGCAGGAGAAGAAGGTGAACTTGTTATCTCTTGTATTAACAAGGAGGGTCTACCCCTTATTAGGTACCGAACTAAAGACATAACAAGATTAGTGAATGAACCATGTAAGTGTGGTAGAACTACTGTTAGAATGGAAAGTATTAAGGGTAGGTCCGATGATATGTTAGTAATTAGGGGAGTAAATGTATTCCCAAGTCAGATTGAAGAAGTCCTACTTAAGGTTTCTGGAATTGGGCCCCATTATGAAATAATAGTTGATAGGGTAAACCATTTAGACAATATTGAAATAAAGGTTGAACTATGTGATGATAATAAACTTGACTTATATAGTCAATTAACAGCATTAGAAGAAGAAATAAAGCATAAGTTACGAGTAGTCTTAGGTTTAAGTGCTAATGTCAAATTAGTTGCTCCTCATAGTTTAAGGAGATTTGAAGGTAAGGCAAAAAGAGTTGTTGACCTAAGAAAGTAATACAAATTTGGAAGGAGTAAGCTAAAGTGATTAAGAAACAGATTATGTTAGGTAATGATGCCTTTGCAAGAGGTGCGTGGGAAGCAGGAGTTAAGGTATCATCAGCCTATCCTGGAACACCTAGTACAGAGATTAGTGAGAGTTTGGCCAAGTATAATGAGGTTTATGCAGAATGGGCCCCTAATGAGAAGGTTGCCCTTGAAGTGGCCATAGGTGCATCCTACAGTGGTGTACGTTCACTAGCTGTTATGAAACATGTTGGTTTAAATGTTGCAGCAGACCCACTTTATTCAGCTTCATATACGGGAGTAAATGGTGGACTGGTTATTATTGTTGCTGATGACCCAGGTATTTATAGTTCACAAAACAACCAGGATACTAGAGCGGTAGCTAGGGCTGCTAAGATACCAGTGATTGAACCATCAGATAGCAATGAAGCAAAAGAGTTCATGAAGTTCGCTTATGAATTAAGTGAAAAGTACGATACACCTGTTATTGTTAGGAGTACAGCAAGACTTTCTCATTCACAAGATGTTGTAGACCTAATGGATAGGATAGAGGTAGAAGATAAACCCTATGAAAAGCAAATTAGCAAATATGTCTTAACCCCTGGTAATGCGGTCAATAGACACGTAGAGGTTTTAAATAGAAACATAAAACTTCAAGAAGAGGGAAGTGAATTCCCAGTTAATAGGGTAGAGTACAATGACTTAAGTATGGGTATTATTACATCGGGAATCCCCTACCAATATGTAAAAGAAGCACTACCTAAAGCTTCTGTCTTAAAGCTAGGATTAGTAAACCCTCTTCCTAAGAAGTTAATTGAAGAATTTGCTAGTAAGGTTGATAAATTATACATATTCGAGGAATTAGACCCAATAATTGAGGAACAAGTAAGGTCATGGGGGATTGATGCTGTAGGTAAGGAAATCTTTAATGTACCTGGAGAATATAGTGTAAATCTCATTAAAAGAGTTATAAAAGGAGAAGAACCTAATATCCCTAAATCCTATGAGGTACCAGGTAGGCCACCTGTACTTTGTCCAGGATGCCCTCACAGAAGTACTTACCATGTACTTAACAAGTTAAAACTACATGGGGCTGGTGATATTGGGTGTTATACCCTAGGGGCAGCACCTCCTCAAAGTGTTTTAGATACAACCCTGTGTATGGGTTCAAGTATTAGTACCTACCATGGTATGGAAAAGGCTAAGGGGAGGGAATTTACTAAAGACTGGGTTGCTGTAATTGGTGATTCAACCTTTATGCATACTGGAATTAATTCCCTTACTAATATGGTTTATAATCAAAGTACAGGAATAGTACTTATATTAGATAACTCAACTACTGCTATGACAGGGCATCAAGATAATCCTGCTACAGGAACTACATTAAAGGGAGACCATACATACCAAATAGACTTTTCGAAAATATGTAAGGCAATAGGGGTCCCTAATGTTGAAGTAGTAAATGCCTTCGACCTAGAAGGTCTTACAAAGACCATTAAGGAAGCAAGGGAAAAAGAGGAGTTAACAGTAATTATTTCTAAGGCACCTTGTGCTTTACTTAATAAGGAAGTTACTAAACAGTATAAGGTAAACAAAGACCTATGTAAGAAATGTGGTGCTTGCCTAAAACCAGGATGTCCGGCTATTACCAAATTAGAAGATGGTAAAGTATTCATTAATGATACTATGTGTAACGCTTGTGGCTTATGCTTTAGCTTATGTAAATTTTCTGCTATTGAGCTTGAGGAGTTACAAGACAGGAGGACTTACTTATAATGGAAACAATAAATACAACTAAAAATATTATGATTGTAGGAGTAGGTGGTCAAGGAACACTACTAACTAGTCGAGTTCTAGGAGGAGTAATGCTTCAAGCTGGCTATGATGTAAAGGTCTCAGAAGTTCATGGGATGGCTCAAAGGGGCGGAAGTGTAGTTACCTTTGTTCGTTTCGGAGAAAAGGTTGCTGAACCAGTAGTTGAAGAAGGTCAAGCAGATGTTCTTATAGCCTTTGAAAAGTTAGAGGCAATGAGATATGCCCATTATCTTAAAAAGGACGGTGTACTAATTCTAAATGACCAAAGAATTGACCCAATCCCTGTTATAATAGGTGCTGCTAAGTATCCAGATGATATTATCGAAACATTAGAGAAAGCAAACAATGTTATAAAGATTGATGCTGCAAAAGAAGCTAGGAAGCTAGGTAATGATAAAACTTTTAATATTATAGTTCTTGGGCTTGCGGCAAGATATATGGACTTTTCTAAGGAAGAATGGCTTAAGGTTATAGAAGAGACTGTTCCTAAGAAAACCATAGAAATAAATAAAAAGGCCTTTGAAATTGGCTACGAAATGTATTCAAATTAATAAAATGTGTTTAATAAATATAAAATAATATGATATAATATAAAAGTACTAGGGATTCCATAATAATGGAATTCCTAGTAATAATTTCTTATAAGGCTAGGATTTGTTCGAAATCTATAGGAATTAATATTATAACTGGAAGGAGATGTGAAAATGCTAAAACAACTTTCAATTTTCGTAGAAAATGAAATAGGAAGTTTAAGAACTGTTACAAGTGTTCTAAAAAAACACAATATAAATATTAGAGCAATTGCTACATTCGATTCACCTGAATTTGGCATACTTCGAATTATTGTAGACAAACCAGAACTAGCAAGAGATATATTAGAAGAGAATGGATTTGTCTTAAAAATTACTAATGTTATAGCAGTAAACTTAGAAGATAGACCAGGTGAGCTTGATAAGGTACTAGCAGTAATAGAAAATGCAGGACTTAACTTAAACTATATCTATTCATTCGTAATTAGGGAAGATAATTCTCCACTACTTGTAATGCACATTGATGACTTAGAAATTGCTAAACAGATATTAAGTGAGCATGGAGTTAAAATTGGAACTTTGGAGGATTAGTAATGATTTGGAATGAAACAAAAGAGTGTATGAGCCGTGATGAAATGGCTCATATGCAAAGTGTTAGACTTAAAAAGTTAGTAAAAAGAGTTTATCACGATGTTGAGTTTTATAGAAAGAAAATGCAAGCAATGGGCTTAGAACCTGGTGATATTAAGGGAATCGAAGACCTTCATAAGTTACCCTTTACAACAAAGGA
>JAAYRG010000189.1 GCA_012518885.1 Clostridiales bacterium
TATGCATAATCATAAGAAAGATAAGGAATTTGGCGTTTCGCCCCATATGTTAAAATGTACAAAGTATAATAACCAACTAGTCGAAATGGGGATATGCCATATAAGGATTGATTAGATGAAACAATATAAATTCAAGATTGATTACGATGGAAAATACTCATATTCATGGGGATATGCTCTCTACAGTGAATTCTTAAAACATATAGAAGAGCAAACTGCAAAAGACATTCATGAAGGTATGTGTTTTAACCAGTATATAAGTCCTGAAGTATGGACTGTAAATATAGAAGATGACATTAATATTGAGTTGGACTTTAAGGACAATTATTTTCTACATAAATATAATACAAATATTCGTTTATTAGACAAACAAGTAGAAATTATTAGTGAACAAGAACTTGCAGATAAGTACCTAGTAAATGAACCTTATAAAAAAGTTATCAGACTTTTTTTTGAGACCCCTACAACCTTTAAACAAGCGGGAGAATATGTACTATATCCTACAATAGACTTAATAATGCAAAGTCTTACAAATAAATGGAATGCCTTTGCAGATAGATTCGTCCTTGAAGACCTGGTTTGGGATAATTGCAAGATATCAAGGTATAATCTTAGAAGTGCCTTGTATCACATGAAGGGTGTTAAGATCCAGGGGTTTGTTGGATATGTTGATATACTTTTTTGGGGTTCTGAAAGTATGATTAGGTTAGGTAATCTAGTATGCAATTTTGCAAAATATTCTGGAGTTGGCATTAAAACAACATTAGGCATGGGTGGAACAAGGGTCGAATAATTAGATATAAGGCAATATTATTAATTCCATGTGAAGGTAAATAAGACTAAATATACATATGTAATTACAAAAGATGGAAAGTTTGCGCCGATAGCCTGTTATTGCGGTGTAGAGCTGTTTTTTATAATAAAAAAGTCTGAAGTAGATTGTAAAATAGGTTTGCGCCGCAAAATGTCAAACTGGCCCTTGAAAGCACTGGGTTAGAGAAGACAGGTTAAAAAAGATGATACCCCGTAAGGGGACAGATTCACCCTAACCTTATTTCTTATAATATTTCTAGTATGTATTTCTACAGTAAATGATAATGAAGGTGACAAATAAAAATTCTATTAATTAGCAAGGTAACTAATTAATATAGAAATGGAGGATTTAAAATGAAAACTAAAATACTTTTCTCACCAATAGGAGGTTCAGATCCAATTTCTAACTTTCATGACGGCCCAATGTTACATATACTAAGGGTATACAAACCCGATATCGTATACCTTTACTTGTCAAAAGAGATGTGTGATTTCAAAGAAAAAGATGATAGATATAATTATTGCATTAAGAAATTAGGTGAAAAGTTAAACCATGAGTATCAAGTTCATGTACTAGAAAGAACAGATTTGGTTGATGTTCAGAAGTTTGACTATTTTGTAGACGAGTTTAGGGAAATCATTACAAAAATAAACTCTAAACATGAAGGAGCAACATTATACCTTAACGTTTCATCTGGAACGCCAGCTATGAAAAGTTCTCTCCAGATTTTATCTGTGTTATCAGAACATAGATTAATTCCAATACAGGTATCAACACCAATGAAACAATTAAATCCTCATATAGAAGATAGAGAAAATTATGAGGTTGAGGATTACTGGGAAGCTAATTATGACAATCAGCCAGATTTTGTAAACAGATGTGTCGAATCCAAGGGAACTAATTTACTTGCAACTATAAAGAAGGAAATCACTGCAAAACATATTGATGCCTATGATTACGTGGCAGCATTGAGTATAGCCAAAGATATGGAAGAATTTATAGATAATGATGTATTAAAATTATTAACTGCTGCAAATTATAGGCTTCAACTAGATTTTTCTGGTGTCTATAAGGCTTTAAATGACACTAAATTTGATATTCTTCCAATAAAAGATTATAAAAGAAAGATAATATTAGAATATCTTCTGTATCTAAAAATAAAACTTATTAAAGAAGAATATGCTGATTTCTTACGTGCTACTACACCATATATTGTAGAGATATTTGAGCTGATTGTTCAAAAATATTGTATTATTGATATTAATGAATATTGTATTAAACATAGGAACAGGAATGGTATTTATATCAACAGATGGGATAGAAATAAACTATCCAACAATCAAAAATTATTAAATATACTGGATAATGAATTTCCAGGAGGCATTAAAGAGATGCCTGTAGCATCGTATCATTTGGCTATTATTATTAATGCATATTGTGATAATAATAGGATCAAGGAGACTGTAAATGACTTAAGAGATGCAGAACAGTTAGTAAGAAACTTAGCTGCTCATGAGATGGTTTCTGTAACAGACCAATGGATAAAAAAGAATACTAATTTTACATCAAAGCAATTACTAGATAAATTAAAATATCTAGCTCAAATGTCAGGTATAAACATTAACGATGAACTATGGAATTCATATGATGCAATGAATGATATAATAAAGGGACTTCTATAAGTTTATGAAAAAAGCATTTCAATTTCGAAATGTGAAAAGTTTCGCACCGATAGCCTGCTTTTGAGGGTTAGGTGATTTTTATGACAAAAGGTCTGAAAAATAGAAAATACTTTTGCCCGCAACATGCCAAATTAGCCATTGAAAATACTAGGTTGTAGAAGAGGGGTTATGGATAATAAAACCCCGTAAGGGGGACCCCAAGATGTTCGCGTAATCTACAAAATGTGTACTAGAACCGTAACATAAGATGTTTTTAAATCTTCTTTCTATGTACGTTTACCAAATAAAATGCGAACCAATCAAACAATTAAAGGAGGTAAATATATGGCGCAACTATATGTTACAAAAAACAATGCAACTATAGGTGTAACAAATGGCAGAATTGAAGTAAAAGAACGAAGTGGCCTATTACGTACACTTCCAATCGAAAATATTGATGGAATAACTATTATGGGAAATGCACAAATAACAACACAATGTATTGGCGAGTGCTTACGAAGAGGAATTTCGGTACAGTATTACTCATCAAAAGGAGCATATTTTGGCAAGTTGTCATCAACTAAGCATGTTAATACAAAGAGACAAAAGGCACAAGCAAGACTGTCTGATAATGAAGAATTTTCCTTGGCATTGAGTAAAAGAATAATAAAGGCAAAAATAAACAATCAAACAGTAATACTAAGGCGATACCAAAGAACATCGGTTAACGAAGTTAATGAAGAAATAAATGCGATGATATATCTAGAAAAAAAGGTAGATGGAGCTACAAGTATATCTGAAGTAATTGGATATGAGGGAAATGCTGCAAGATTGTATTTTAAAGGATTAAATATACTAGTAAAAAACCCAGACTTTCATTTTAAGGGTAGAAATCGTCAACCACCAAGAGATAAATTTAACTCCATGTTAAGTTTAGGATATTCAATACTAATGAACGAAATATTTGGAGCTATAGAAGGTAGAGGTCTTAACCCCTATTTTGGATTTCTACATCAAGATAAAGAAAAACATCCAACTTTAGCCAGTGATCTAATGGAAGAATGGCGTGCTATAATTGTTGATTCTACGGTAATGTCTTTAGTAAATGGTTTTGAAATTAGCGAAGAAAATTTTTTTAGATACGAAAATTTTCCAGGAGTATTTATAGATAAGGACGGTTGTAACATATTTATAAATAAATTAGAAAAGAGATTACAAACTACAATGAAGTATATAGATTACATAGATTATTCAGTCTCATTTAGACGAGCATTTGATATGCAAGCATTACAACTATGTAAAGCTATCGAAGAAAAAGAACCAACAATTTATCAACCTGCCCTAATTAGATAAGAACTATATAATTGGAAAGTATGGTGAATGTTATGTTAAAATCAAGAAGTAAAACTATAGACATTGATCTTGAAGAAAATTACTTTTTCAAGGAAATAGAAGAAAGTGAAAATAATGATAAAAAGTATTTTGTGTTAATAATTTATGATATATCGAGTAATAAAAAAAGAAATAGGATGGTAAAGATCTTAAAAAGTTATGGATTTAGGGTGCAAAAATCTGCCTTTGAAGCAATGCTAAGACCAGATAAGTATAAAAAGTTGTTAGTAGATATAAAGAATATTCCAGAATCTACAGATAGTGTAAGAGTATATAAAATATTAGGAACTGGAACGATAGAGGTTTATGGTGAACAATACTCAATAGAAGATGAAGAAACAGTGGTAATATAAGGTGTTTAATAAGAGAAAGATATTAGTGTGATAATATCATATTCTATATGTAGATGTCTATAATTATGATATGAATTTTATAAACATGCCTATGATTGTATAAAATTGTAAATTAACGCCGATAGGCTATTTTAGAGGGTTTGATACACTTTTCAGGCTGAAATAGTCTAAAAGATATAGAATAACACTTTTGCGCCGCTAAATGTCGAACTAGCCCTTGATATTACTAGATTATAGAGGACAGAGTTAAGAACAATAAGACCCCGAAAGGGGACGGTAACAAAAAGGAGGTTATATTATTAATTTACAACCAAACAATTTCAACCTAGAAACAACCACACTATGGTCCTTTCCTAATAGAGGAAACTGGGCAACTCACAAGGGAAGTTACCGCGGTAACTGGTCACCATATATCCCCCGTAATTTAATCCTGCGTTATAGTCTACCAGGCGACTGGATAATAGATCAATTCTTAGGTAGTGGTACAACTTTAGTTGAAGCTAAGTTATTAAACCGCAATGCTATTGGCGTTGATATTAATCAAGAATCTATAAATCTATCAAATTCTAATCTAAATTTTCAAGTCAACAATAATTCCAAAATTATAACAAGACTAGCTAATTCCAAGGCTCTTCATTTTATTAAAGATGAGAGCATAGATCTAATCTGCACTCATCCACCCTATGCTGACATTATAAAGTACAGCCATAATATAAATGGTGACATATCATTGCTCACCCATACTGACTTTTTACCGGCAATGGTAGAAGTGGCTAGAGAATCATATCGTATTCTAAAAGAAGGAAAGATTTGTTGTTTTATGATGGGAGACATTAGGCACAAGGGCAATGTGATTCCATTAGCATTTGAAACATTAAATATTTTCTTACAAGAAGGCTTTAAGACAAAAGAAATAATTATTAAGAAGCAAAATAATTGTAGGTCAACAAAACATTGGGAAAGGAGAAACAATAGCTTTCTACTATTAGCCCATGAATATATATTTGTTCTTCAAAAATAAAATCAAGATAGAATATTATTTTGCATAAACGGTTTATATTAAATTGATTTTCATGTATAATAGGAGGTAAACATAAGTTTGCTTTAGTAACAATGATACTTAACAATTTAGATTGGAGTTTTAAGATGTATGATGATAAAACCATATCACCAGTAGTCAAATGGGTGGGTGGCAAGAGACAACTATTACCTGAAATACGAAAATACATACCAAAAAGAATATCGACTTATTATGAACCCTTTCTTGGCGGAGGGGCTGTTTTGTTTGATATATTGCCGAAAAAGGCAGTTGTAAATGATGTAAATAGTGAATTAATCAATGTATATAAAGTTATAAGAGATGATGTTGAATCCTTAATTAATGATCTCGCGAAACATAAGAATGAAGCTGATTATTATTACGAAATAAGAGCCTACGACAGAGAACCTAGTATATATAATAATTTAACAGATATTGAACGCGCTTCTAGAATACTTTACTTAAACAAGACTTGTTATAATGGTCTCTTTAGGGTAAATCAAGCTGGTCAGTTTAATACTCCATTTGGTAAATATAAGAACCCTAACATCCAGAATGCTGATACCCTAAGGGCAGTAAGTGAATATTTTAATAAAGCTAATATTAAATTCTTAAGTACCGATTTTGAAGAGGCTGTAAAAGGATGTCGTAAAGGTTCGTTTGTGTATTTTGATCCACCTTATGATCCTGTTTCAGATAGTGCCAATTTCACGGGATATGCAAAGAGTGGATTTGATAGGAATGAACAAGTAAGGCTTAAAAAGTTATGTGACAAGCTAAACGATAGAGGAATCAAATTCCTTCTATCTAATTCATCAACAGAATTTATTATGGATTTATATAAAGATTATAAAATTGAAATTATTCAAGCAAAAAGGTCTATTAATTCTAATGGCAATGATCGTGGCGAAGTAGATGAAGTATTGGTGAGAAACTATGACTAGTAAAAACAAAACTAAATTAGATTATTATTGGGATAAGTTGTTTGATAAATATGACATTTTAGATGAGATAAGTAAGAATGGCTTTTTTGAAATAACCTCTACCCAAATTAATGAGTTCAGAGAAGCAAGGCTTATGACGAAGTTTGATCATAGAAGCAATTTGCCAGTATTGTTTAAGGATAATGACTTATCAATATTACCTATAACACGAGGGAACTATATTATATCAAATTTTGAAGCCTACCATGACTTCGAACCAGCTAACAAAACCATTCATAAGATAACATATCCCACTTATATTGAGAGTATAGATTTTGGCAACATAACGTCTGAATCACTGGTTATTAATACTGCCTATTTAACAGGGATGATAGCGGATTTTACAGAGGAAGAGGGTTTACTGCCTACCATAAATGGTAGAATGGGTTCAGAGAGCTTTGACTTCCAAATATATAATAAAACCTTCAATAAGCTACAAACGATTTCTATTGATAAATCTCAATTAGAAATTGATGGTGGTTACGAAAATGTGAACTCATTGACCCTGTTAGAAGCAAAAAACTCTATATCTGATGATTTTATTGTAAGGCAGCTATATTATCCTTATAGATTGTTTAAAGATAAAGTAACTAAACCAATAAAACCAATCTATCTGACTTATTCTAATGGAATATTTTACTTTTATGAATATATGTTTGAAGACTCTGGAAATTATAATTCGCTAGTATTAGTAAAGCAAAAGAATTACACTCTGGAAAGTGAAGACATAAGTTTCGATGAACTAGTTGCAATATGTCACCAAATACAGCTTACTAGTGAGCCATATGGGGTTCCTTTTCCTCAAGCCAATAGCTTTAACAGAGTTGTTAATATATGCGAGTTGCTTTTTGAAAATGAAACATTAACAAGGGATGAAATCACCTTGAACTATGATTTTGATGTACGGCAAACCCATTACTACACAGATGCTTGTAGATATTTAGGTTTAGTAGAAAAACAAAAAGACCATTTTGAAGGTGTAAGATATTATTTAACTGACAAAGGAAAGGCTTTGTTTAGCCTGAATATAAAGAAAAGAAACTTACAGTTTGCTAGGTATATATTAGAAAAGAGAGTTTTTAATGAAGCTTTCAAAATGTACATTAAGCATTCTGAGTTACCATCTAAAGAAGATATAGTAAAGATAATGAAAAATGCAAAGTTATATAATGTTAGGTCAGATTCCACATTTTTTAGGAGGTCATCAACTGTACTTGGATGGTTGAAATGGATTATAGATTTGGTAAATTAAAATAAGGAGAGGGTATTGTTATGCAAGCAGGTCCGATGAAACTATTAGCCTTATTAGGAGAAAATAAAAGCACATTTAATATTCCTGTATATCAAAGAAATTATGAATGGAATAAGGAGCAATTAGTTCAGTATTTTAAAGATTTGGAAAAGATAGTTAAAGAAGGCTATAATAATTATCATTTCATGGGTACTATTGTATTTGTATCCAATGAAAAACAAGGTTTAATGATGGAGCGAATTATTATAGACGGCCAGCAAAGAATTACTACGACAATGCTTTTATTAAAGGCCATACATGATACATTAGACGAAAATGATGCAGAACAAAATGCTCGTAAGGAAGAAATATATGAAACATACATAATAAACAAATATGTTGATGAGAAATACAAATTGAAATTAAAACCAGTAAAAGAAGATATGAGCGCATATGTAGATTTAATAGAGTCTAACGAGACAAGCACAGACTCAAAGGTAATAACAAATTATAAACTGCTAGTTGAATTGATTAATAATTCAAGGTATTCTGTAAAAGAATTGTATGATGCATTAGCCTATATAGAGATTGTCTACATATCTTTAGAAAAGAATTCTAAGGCAGAAAATCCCCAGCTTATTTTTGAAAGTTTAAATTCAACTGGATTATCATTAACAGAATCGGATTTAATAAGAAATTTTGTTCTGATGGGTCTTGATTACGAAGAACAGACCAGATGTTATAATTTATATTGGGTAAACCTTGAAAAGAAGCTAACTAATTCACGAATCTCCGAATTTGTTAGAGATTATTTGACTATGAAAACTGGCTATGTATCAAACAAAAATA
>JAAYRG010000190.1 GCA_012518885.1 Clostridiales bacterium
GTAGGTACAATGGTCTTTTTTTTGTTCCTTAGAAAAATCAAGCTACGTTCTTCATTAGTAGTACCAATAATAGGAATAATGCTAGGGGCTGTAATATCAGCTTTTTCAACATTTATTGGTCTGGCCTTCCAAATGACTCAGAATATAGAGTCATGGTTTGTAGGTTCATTTGCATCTGTTCAAGTGGGCCGATATGAGTATCTATGGCTAATTGTTTTAGTTACAATTGTTATATTCATTTATGCAGACAAATTAACACTAGCAGGACTAGGAGAAGACGTAACTACTAGTCTAGGCCTAAATTACAACAGAATTGTTATTATAGGTACAGCTCTTATTTCATTTGCTGTAGGTATTGTTGCTGCAGTAATTGGTAATCTTCCCTTCCTAGGTCTTATTGTACCAAATATCGTTTCAATCTATAGGGGAGATGATTTAAGGAGTAATTTGCCATGGGTATGTCTTGTGGGAATAGGAACTATAACTATATGTGATATAATCTCAAGAACTATTATAATGCCATTTGAGGTTCCAGTTTCTCTAATTCTTGGAACAGTTGGGTCTATTGTATTTATTAATATACTACTTAGAAGGAGGAGACCTAGATGCAAGTCAACATGCAGGAGATAAATCTCCATAATACTAATATTAATAAAGTCTCAAATTCTTCTAATGAAGGTAGAACAGCCAAGGCTTTTCGTTCCAAGAGGGAAGAACGACGTTATTGGACTCTGCTTATTATTTTAATTACTTTAGGTGCCCTCGCATCATATGGCCTTTTAGTATATAACAATCCTGTGCCAGTAGATTCACCTTCCTTTATTCCAGTTGTAAGAAGAAGAATGGTGGCCTTAACTGCTATGGTTGTTGCAGCAATCTGCCAAAGCTTATCCACTGTCACCTTCCAATCAATTACAAGCAATAAAGTAATAACACCTTCTCTTTTAGGCTTTGAGGCACTGTATACAACACTTCATACCACAACCATATTCTTCTTTGGTGCATCTACTTTTATTAAATTTAGTGGTGTGGGGGCTTTTTTATTTCAAGTTGTACTTATGGTATTAATGTCTCTAATACTATATGGATGGTTATTAGCTGGAAAGTATGGTAATTTACAACTTATGCTTTTAGTAGGGATTATGATGGGAACAGGCTTAAGGTCATTATCTTCCTTTATGAGAAGGCTTCTAGCACCATCTGAGTTTGATATATTACAAGCAAGGATGTTTGGTTCTGTAAACAATGCAGATGCTGAGTCATTCCCAATAGCAATTCCAATAGTTTTAATTACAACTATTATATTACTTATATATTCTAAAAAGCTAAATGTACTATCACTTGGAAAAGGGGTTAGTACAGCCTTGGGAGTTAAACATCAAAAAAATGTAATCTTTACACTTGTTTTAGTTGCTATTTTGATGTCAATTTCAACAGCATTAGTTGGCCCGCTAACCTTTTATGGGTTTTTAGTTGCAACTCTAACCTATCAAGCTGCTCCAACTTATGATCACAAGTATATATTTCCGATGGCTCTTGCTATAGGATTTTTAATAATAACAGTTTCATATTTTGTTATGTACCATGTATTTAATGCCCAAGGTGTTGTTTCAGTTATTATTGAATTGTTTGGCGGAATAACATTTTTAATTGTGCTACTAAGGAAGGGAACTTTATGATAAAAATAGAGAATGCTAGAAAAATGTATAATAGTGAGGTTGAGATTGGACCTTTAAATATCACAATACCAAAAGCAGGTTTAACCTCTCTAATTGGTCCTAATGGTGCTGGTAAGTCCACCACACTACTAATGATTGGAAGACTCCTAGATATGGACGAAGGTCAAATTAGTGTGGCTAATATGGATGTTACAACATCTGATTCAGAAGACCTAGCTAAAATCTTAACTATCCTAAGACAAGAAAATCATTTTGTTACTAGACTAACTGTAAGACAGTTGGCAGGTTTTGGGCGTTTCCCATACTCAAAGGGAAGACTAACTAAGGAAGACGAAGAAATAATATCTAAATATATTGATTTCCTTGGCCTTAGAGAACTAGAAAACAGATACTTAGATGAGCTCTCAGGTGGCCAAAGACAAAGGGCATACGTTGCCATGGTTCTATGTCAGGAGACAGAATATGTACTACTTGACGAACCACTTAATAATCTAGACGTTGCTCGTTCAGTTCAAATGATGGAACACCTTAAACGTGTTGCCGATGAGTTTGGAAGAACTATTCTTACTGTAATGCATGATATTAACTTTGCAGCTAAGTATTCTGATAGGATATGTGCTATGAAATGCGGGCAAATAGCTGCATTTGGTACTGTAGAAGAGGTAATGAAGGCTGATTTACTTACTGAAATATTTGATACTAAAATTGAAATAATAGATGGACCTTATGGACCATTAGCAATTTATTAATATAGGTGTCTAATATAGGTGTCAGACTCCATGAATAAATTGTGAACCAACTTGGTTCATAGTTTATTCACGGAGTCTGACACCTATAAATATTTCTCCTATTCTAAGGAAATACTAA
>JAAYRG010000191.1 GCA_012518885.1 Clostridiales bacterium
CCTACTTGGGAAGAACAAGCTGACCTTCTTGCTAAGCATGTTATTGAAAACCAATCTCTAGATAAACTTACTATGGATGATAGTGGTAAAACTGATGCTGTTTCTGGCGTTAGTATTAATATAAGCGAGTTCGTTAATCTTACTAAAGAAGTATTACAACAAGCTTCTGGCCAAAACAATACATCATCTACTCTAAAAGATGGTACTTATACAACTAAATCAGATGAACCAAGTAATGGTTATACTGGTGTAGTTACTATAGAAGTAACAGATGGTAATATCACATCATTATTATATGATTCTCTTGATGAACAAGGACAATCAAAGAGATACCTATCTAGCGTTGGTGAATATGTGATGGTTGAAGGCAACCCTACTTGGGAAGAACAAGCTGACCTTCTTGCTAAGCATGTTATTGAAAACCAATCTCTAGATAAACTTACTATAGATGATAGCGGTAAGACTGATGCTGTTTCTGGCGTTAGTATCAACATTACTGAGTTTGTTAATCTTACAAAAGCTACTTTAGAAAAAACTGCACAAGATCAATAAAAAACTGTGGAGGCAAATATTAAAGCCTCCACAGTTTTTTTATTTAAATCTAAATTATAATACATGTTCTAATTAACAATGGCATCTAAATCGCTTTGTGAACTGCCTTTAATTTCTATTACCAATTGGTTTGGAAGACATACAATAGTCTCTCCAGATTTTTGAATCTTACGATGGTTAACACATATTTGGTCAGGACAACTTGCATCTGATATTTCTACATAGCCGTCCTTTATTACTATGGTATTATACCTTCCATCTTCAAATTCCATGGTATATGTCATATCTTCTAAAAGCGGGAAATCCTTATAAGTTTCTCCCCCTACCTTTAAAACCACAATACCACCATCTTCTTGTTTAATAACCATAGCAACAAATAAAAAGATTGATGTCAAAACTATAAGAACTATTAATATAATGTCATTTCGTTTAAATAATCCTTTTATCTCTAAATTCATATCTTATATCTCATCAAGGACAATTGTAAATGGTCCATCATTAGTAAGGTCGATTGCCATATCTGCTCCAAACTCACCTGTTTCTACCTTGTCCACCTGCTTCTTACATGCTTCAACAAAGTAGTTATAGAGTTCTTCTCCCTTATCAGGACTTGCAGCCTCTATAAAACTTGGACGGTTACCCTTCTTGCAGTTAGCATATAAGGTAAACTGAGATACAACAAGTAGTTGTCCCCCAACATCATTAAGTGATAAATTAGTCTTACCTTCTTCATCTGCAAAAATTCTTAGTTTAATCATTTTATTAACATACTTGTCTACTATCTCTTTTGTATCATCTTGACCTACACCAACTAACACAACTAGACCCTTATCAATTTGTCCTATACATTCATTGTCAACAGTAACAGATGCCCTAGTTACCCTTTGTATAACTAACTTCATTACATTACCACCTTGTCAAGAAATGATTCTCCGTCTATGTTGTTTTCCAACCCAAAATAATCTAATATACTTCTTCCTATATCAGCAAAAGAGCTTCTAGTACCAATATTAACTCCCTTTTTAATATTCTTTCCATATACAAGCAAAGGAGTATATTCCCTTGAATGGTCTGTAGACTCAGTACCTGGGTCGCAACCGTGGTCTGCTGTAATCATAAGAATATCATCATCTTTAAGGCCTTCTAAGATACGTGGAAGCTGACTATCAAAATAGGTTAATGCCTTAGCATATCCATCAATATCGTTTCTATGGCCATATACCATATCAAAATCAACCAAGTTTGTAAAACAAATCCCTTCGAAGTCTTTACTCATAACACCAATTGTCTTTTCTATGCCTTCAGCATTACTTGTTGTTGAAGTAGTACTAGTAATACCCTTTCCTGCAAATATATCACTTATCTTTCCAATGCCTATAACTTCATAATCATTATCCTTTAAAACATCTAACATTGTATCTTTTGGAGGCTGCAATGAAAAATCATGTCTTCTTGGAGTCCTTTCATAGTTTGGATACTCACCAACAAAAGGACGGGCTATTATCCTTCCTACACTCCAATCTCCCTGACATATCTCCCTAGCAATTTCACAATACTCATATAATTGTTCAATAGGCACAATCTCTTCATGGGCAGCTATTTGAAGTACACTATCTGCAGATGTATATACAATCAAATCTCCTGTCTCAACATGTTCCTTACCATAATCACGGATGACTTCCGTTCCAGAATATGGCTTATTACATATGATTCCTCTTTTAGTACGTCGTGAAAGTTCGTCTAGCAATTCCTTAGGGAAGCCGTTAGGAAAGGTTGGTAAGGGTTTTTTTGATACTAGACCAGCAATTTCCCAGTGACCAATAGTTGTATCCTTCCCTAGTGATTGTTCAGTCATTCTAGCATAAGACCCAATTAGGTCATCACTTCTTTCTCCAACCTCTACCCCATCAATATTAAACAAGCCTAATTTGGCCATATTGGGCACATTTAAGTATTCGCTTGTATAAACAGATGCAAGAGTATTACTTCCTTCATCTCCAAAATTGGCTGCATCTGGTGCTTCACCAATACCAAAGCTATCTAATATAATTAAAAATATTCTCTTCATAATTCCTTCCTTATATAATATATTTAGGTTGATAAAGGTAACCTATAACCCTTTATTAATTGTATATTTATACAAGATTTTCTTGTATAATTGCTTTATTAGATAGAGTGTCATCGGACCTTCCTTGAGGC
>JAAYRG010000003.1 GCA_012518885.1 Clostridiales bacterium
ATAGTTTAACTATAAGACCCCTTGAAGACGACGAGGTAGATAGGCTTGAGGTGGAAGTGCAGTAATGCATGTAGCTGACAAGTACTAATAGGTCGAGAGCTTGACCATAACGGTCTTGTTCAAGGTTTGGATAAGATTTGACAAAAGATATTTATCAATGTGTTTAGTTATTCCTCGATAGCTCAATGGTAGAGCACTCGGCTGTTAACCGAGGGGTTGTTGGTTCGAGCCCAACTCGGGGAGTTATATTTTTTTATTATAGTGTCTTGACGAAAACTTAATTTATTGGTAAATTATTAGTAGAGTAATGGAATATGGCGACATAGCCAAGTGGTAAGGCATGGGTCTGCAACACCCTGATCATCAGTTCGAATCTGATTGTCGCCTTAATTATGAACCTCTAAACTTTATTATAAGTTTAGGGGTTTTTTAAATCTTATTGCATAACTGTATGGAATAAATCGATTAAGCTCTTAATCCGTTAAGGTTAAGGGCTGTTTTTATGGGTACAATATAAAAGGGTGTATAAAAGAGAAAGGAACGATGAATGGAAGTAATGAAATTTGATGAACTAGGAATAATAGAAGCAATACAAAAAGGGATAGCTGAAATGGGCTTTGAAGAGGCTTCACCAATACAGGCTGAGGCAATTCCGGCCCTACTTTCTGGAAGTGATATAATAGGTCAAGCCCAAACTGGAACAGGTAAAACGGCAGCCTTTGGAATTCCTATGTTACAAAAGATAGATCCTGATGATAAACATTTGCAAGGAATGGTTCTTTGTCCTACAAGGGAATTAGCGATTCAAGTAGCAGATGAATTTAGGAAACTATCCAAGTTTATGCACGGCATAAAGGTTTTACCTATCTATGGAGGTCAAGAAATCTCAAAGCAGATAAGATCTCTAAAGGGTGGAGTACAAATCATAATTGGAACACCTGGCCGAGTTATGGATCATATGAGAAGAAGGACAATTAAATTAGAACATCTAAAAATGATTGTTCTAGATGAAGCTGATGAAATGCTAAACATGGGATTCCGTGAAGATATAGAGACTATTCTTAAGGATACTCCAGAAGAAAGGCAAACTGCTTTATTTTCTGCAACCATGCCTAGGGCAATAAAGGACTTAGCTAAAAAGTATCAGAAAGATGCTAAACTTATTAAGGTTGTAAAGAAGGAATTAACAGTTCCTAAGATCAACCAATATTATTATGAGGTTAGTCAAAAGAACAAGATAGAAGTTTTATGTAGATTAATTGATATGTATAATCCTAAACTATCCCTTGTATTTTGTAACACTAAAAGACAAGTAGATGAATTAACTTCTAATTTGCAAGGTAGAGGGTATTTTGCAGAAGGTTTACATGGAGACTTAAAACAAGTCCAAAGAGATAGAGTTATGAATGGCTTTAGAAATGGTAAGACAGATATACTAGTTGCAACTGATGTTGCGGCAAGGGGTATTGATGTAGATGATGTAGAAGCTGTTTATAATTATGATGTACCACAAGATGCTGAATACTATGTCCATAGGATAGGAAGAACTGGACGTGCCGGAAGAGAAGGTAGAGCATTTACTTTAGTAGTTGGAAGAGAAGTATATAAGCTAAAAGAAATAGAAAAATATACTAGATCTAAAGTAATTCTTCAACCAATTCCATCAATTGATGATGTAACATCAGTAAAGGCTGAAAAAGTTCTTGAAAATGTAAAGGATATCATTGATACACAAGACCTATCTAAATACATTGATATTGCAGAAACACATATTAATAACGAGGGTTATACTGCCCTTGACTTAGTGGCTGCTTTCTTAAAGATGAATATGGGCGAAGGAAATATAGATTTAGAAGAAGAAGAGTTTGCATATTCTGACTATGAATCTAGTGGCAAGCAAGGAATGGCTAGGTTATTTATCAATATTGGTAAGAAACATAAAGCAAAAACAGGTGATATCTTAGGAGCCATAGCAGGGGAGACTGGAATGCCTGGCAATTTAATAGGTACTATAGATATGTATGACAAATTTACCTTTGTAGAAGTACCAAGAGAACATGCTAATGAAGTAATACAAATTATGAGAAAAGCCAAGATTAAAGGTAAATCTATTAATATAGAACCTGCTAATAAGAGATAGTTTGAATATAATTTTATAAGAGAATAGCCTTGCTGCTAATATTTATTTGAGATATTAGCAGCAAGGCTTTTTTTATATCAAAAATAACTTACTAAGTAATTTGATTTTTTATGGACTAAAGGATAGAATTATGTAAAAGAAGCAAAGAATGTTATTTATATAGATTTAGTTAGAAGTAGAAAGGAAGAATTGAAATGAAAAAATATATATTGATTGATTTGGATGGAACAATTATTGATTCTTTTGAAGGGGTTACTAATTCACTAAAATACGCATTAGGGGCTATAGGTGTGGTAGATAAAGATTTAGACAAGTCAATAAAACATATGGGACCACCTTTAAGATATTCTCTTAAGCATTTTTGGGGATTAGGAGAAGATGATATAGAACTCGCCTTAGAAATGTATAGAAAGAAATATAGTAGTGAGGGGGTTTATCAACATGAAATATATAAGGGTATAGATGATACGATAAAAAAATTATCTAAGAAGGGTAGAGAGATAATAGTTGCTACATCTAAGCAAGAAGAATTTGCAAAGGCAATTATTAAGCATGACGACTTAGATAAGTTTTTTTTAGATGTTTGTGGTAGTACAGCTGATGGTTCTAGGGCTAGTAAGGTTGATGTGATGAGGTATGCCCTAGAAAGTAATAACATAAAAGACTATACTAGGGTTGTAATGGTCGGAGATAGGTATACAGATATTGAAGGAGCTAAAGCCTTAGGAATAGATGTAATTGGTGTCTTATATGGTTATGGAACTAGGAATGAACTTGAAGAAGCAGGAGCAGACTATATTGTAGATACAGTTAAGGACTTAGAAGACCTACTTTCAAACTTATAAAATTTTATATAAAGATTTCTTATTAAGTAAAGGGGTGAAGATATGCAAGTAGATAAATTTACACGCAAATCAATAGAAGTAATCCAAAACTGTGAAAAGGTTGCGCTAGATTATAGCAACCAAGAAGTTGACCAAGAACATTTCTTATATAGTCTTATAAACACAGAAGATAGCTTAATTAGTAGTCTATTATTGAAGATAGGTATTAATGTTGATGTATTTAATGCTCAAGTAGAGGGTCTTATTAAGAAAAGGCCAAAGGTTTCAGGGGGTAGGCCATATATAAGTAATGGACTTAACCAAGTCCTTATATATGCAGAGAATGAAGCAAAAGGAATGGGAGATGAATATGTATCTGTAGAACACCTATTCCTTAGTCTACTTAATAGGCCAAATGATAATATCAAAAAGTTATTTAAAGACTTCAATATAACAAGAGAAGAGTTCTTAAGGGTCTTACAAAGTGTTAGGGGGAATCTAAGGGTTACAAGCGACAATCCTGAGGCTACCTATGATTCACTTAATAAGTATGGTGATGACCTTGTAGAAAAGGCTAAAGAGAACAAATTAGATCCTGTAATAGGTAGGGACCAAGAGATACGTAACTTGATTCAAGTACTATCTAGAAAACTCAAGAATAATCCTGTATTAATTGGTGAGGCAGGTGTTGGTAAAACAGCAGTCGTAGAGGGTTTGGCACAAAGAATAGTAAGGGGAGACGTGCCAAGTAGGCTTAAGGAAAAGAGGATAATATCTTTAAACATGGCATCTCTAGTTGCCGGAGCAAAATACAGGGGAGAATTTGAGGAAAGACTTCAAGCAGTACTTGAAGAAGTCAAAAACAGTAAAGGTCAAATTATACTATTTATCGATGAAATTCATACTATAGTTGGGGCAGGAAAAACAGAAGGTGCTATGGATGCAGGCAATATGTTAAAACCAATGCTCGCTAGGGGTGAATTACATTGTATTGGGGCAACAACATTAAATGAATATAGGCAGTATATAGAAAAAGATAAGGCCCTAGAAAGACGTTTTCAACCTGTAATGGTTAATGAACCTAGTGTAGATGAAACTATAACTATATTAAGAGGGCTTAAGGAAAGGTATGAGCTCTTCCATGGAGTAAAGATTAGTGATGGTGCCTTAGTGGCTGCAGCAACCCTATCTAACAGGTACATTACCGATCGTTTCTTACCTGATAAGGCAATTGACTTGGTGGATGAAGCCTGCGCCTTTATTAAGACAGAATTAGACTCAATGCCTGTTGAACTTGATGACCTAAAGAGACAAATTATGCAACTTGAAATTGAAGAAGCTGCACTAAAGAAAGAGGAAGATTATTTAAGTAAACAACGTTTAGATGCAATTCAAAAAGAGCTATCAAACCTTAAAGAAAAGTACTCTCTAGAGGTTTCTAAGTGGGATAGGGAAAAAGAAGTTGTAGAACAGATACAGAAGATAAAGGAAGAAATAGAAAGTGTAAATAACCAGATAGAAGTGGCACAAAGGGATTATGACCTAGAAAAGGCCGCTAAGCTCAAATATGGAGTCCTACCTTCTTTGCAAAAGCAATTAAGGACTGAAGAAGAAAGAATAAAAGAGCAAAAGACTATGATACAAGAAGTAGTTAATGATGAAGAAATTGCCAGTATTGTAGCCAGATGGACTGGAATCCCGATAAATAGATTAACTCAGGATGAAAGAGAAAGGATACTAAACCTAGATGCTAGAATACGCGAGAGGGTAATAGGTCAAGATGATGCCATAAGTAGGGTTACAGATGCAATTATAAGGTCTAAGGCTGGAATTAAAGACCCTAACAAGCCTATTGGAACATTTTTATTCCTTGGGCCAACAGGTGTTGGAAAGACAGAGTTAGCTAAGACCTTAGCAGCTAACTTATTTGATAATGAGAAGAATATGGTTAGAATTGACATGAGTGAATATATGGAGAAGTACTCTGTTTCTAGGCTAATAGGTGCCCCTCCAGGATATATAGGATATGAAGAAGGTGGCCAGCTAACAGAGGCTGTTAGAAGAAAACCATATACGGTGGTCCTTCTAGATGAAATCGAAAAGGCTCATCCAGATGTTTTTAACATTCTACTTCAAGTATTAGATGATGGGAGAATTACAGATTCACAAGGAAGAACGGTAGACTTTAAAAATGCTATTATCATTATGACATCTAATATAGGTTCAAGTTATTTATTAGAGGGACTTGAAGAGAGCGGAGTAATATCAAAAGAGTGTGAAGACCTGGTAATGGAGGACTTAAGGAGACATTTTAGGCCTGAATTTATCAATAGATTAGATGAGATTATAATGTTTAAGCCTTTATCTAAGAATAATATTTATAATATTATAGACTTGGTTATTCTAGATATTAATAAAAGGCTAGAAAATCAAGGAATTAATATTGAAGTAACCGATAGGGCAAAGAAGTTTATATTAGACCAATCTTATGACCCTGTATATGGAGCAAGACCACTAAAAAGATATATTCAAAAGCATGTAGAAACCTTAAGTGGAAGACTTATTATAGCAGAAGAAGTTAAGGAACGTGATATAATCCTAATAGACGTGGAAGAAGATAGGCTTATAGCAAGGGTAAAGAGATAAGAAGTATATTAAATTAAGTCGCAAAAACAAAAATTGCCAATATTACAAATATACCATAGATATTTGTGATATTGGCAAAACTCTTTATATAATAAATTAACGGCTACGAGTTTGTGTTATTAAAGTTACATACTAAGATTCTTGACAATCTTTACATAATCCATAAAAGAGTATATCATGCCCCTGTATTTCACCGTTAAAGTTCTCTTCAGCAGATTTGTTGATCAGATCTATAAAATCATGTTCCATAAACAAGTCTGAAACGTTAGAGCATTTGTTACATACAAAATGATAGTGCTTGTTAGTTTTGCTGTCAAACCTGTCGCTACCGTCTCCTGTAGTAAACTTAATGATATCACCTTGGTCAACAAGCAAGTTAAGATTACGATAAACTGTGCCAAGACTAATATTAGGATACTGTTTGCGAATATTATTATATACCATATCAGCAGTAGGATGTTCTTTGGTAGTTGCTAAATATTTCTTTATGGATTCTCGTTGGCGACTATACTTTAAAGCCATTAATACACCTCCTCGGTACTCTAATATTATTCGCATTTTACAAAAAAGTCAAGTAAATACGACTTAAGTCAACATAATGATGCATATTATACAGGAATTGGGATAATTGCTTCCAATACAAAAATGACATGGCAAGTGCTAGCCAAAAGTACAAAAACATGGAAGATTTCATGGTTTCCAAAGTTAGGGTGAAGCCTATTAAAAATGGGTAGCTTTAAAGCATAGATTACTCCTCCTATGGTATAAAGAAGTCCCCCAACAAGTAACCATAAAAAGTTACTTAAAGAAATGCCCTCATAGAGGGGTTTTAAAGCAAAAATACACGTCCAGCCCATAATAATATATACAATTGCAGAAATACCCTTATGGGGATTTGCAATAAAGAGGGCAATAAACATTCCAATTATAGCCATGGTCCAAATAACAGCGAGCATAATATAACCAATTAGTCCTTCTAGAAGAATTAGACATACCGGTGTATATGTACCAGCTATTAGGCAGTATATCATCATATGGTCAAACTTTCTTAGGTTCCTGTTAACCTTGTCAGTTAAATTAAATGTATGATATAATGTACTTGCAGTATACAAGAGTATTAGACTTAAGGCAAAAATAGTAATGGCAACTACATGTGTAAGGCTATAATACCTATATGCTCTTG
>JAAYRG010000192.1 GCA_012518885.1 Clostridiales bacterium
AAAAAGCTTTTATCTTAACAAATTATGTTGTAATATCAATAATAACAACTAGGTTTTTTACTATTAATTTGTAGAAAATAGGCACATTTTTATATATCTTAGTACGGTTACTTGAAATCTTATATTTTTCAAAAGAAAGAGAGGTAGTTTGATTATGAAACAAATCGACCTTGAAGTTAAAGTTAAAAAGTTAATTGAAGTTGATGGTCTAAAGTTTAAAGACCTCAATGGCAATGGTAAACTTGATCCTTATGAAGATTGGAGGCTCTCCCCAGAAGAAAGAGCCAAAGATTTAGTTAGCAAGATGACCCTAGACGAAAAAGTTGGAATGATGATGATTACCACACAAAATATGGGTAAATCATTAGAAGACAAATCTAAAACAAGTCATAATGGTATATTAAACGAAGAATATAGAGATAGTAAATCAAGTATATTTGCAGACCAAAAAGAATATGGTAATAGCTATACTGTAGAAAAGCTTCATATGAGACACTTTATATTAAGAGAAAACCACAGTGAAGTTGATATAGCAGAATGGGTTAATGCCATGAACGAAGTTGCTGAGGGTACAAGACTTGGTATTCCAGTTCTTATTGCATCTAACTCTAGAAACGAAAATGCCGAAAGAACCTTTGGTATGAATGATG
This sequence comes from Clostridiales bacterium, assembly GCA_012518885.1. GTDB lineage: Bacteria > Bacillota > Clostridia > Lachnospirales > Lachnospiraceae > JAAYRG01. The sequence goes on from JAAYRG010000192.1 coordinate 651, forward strand.
CTGTTGGTGTATTTTCTACTTGGCCAGGAACTCTTGGACTAGCAGCTGCAGCCCTTGGAGACATTAAGAATGGTGGCGATGCAGGGATTATCTCAGACTTTGCCAAATATGCTAGAAGAGAGTGGGCTGCAACAGGAATTAGAAAAGGCTACATGTACATGATGGATACACCTACTGATCCTAGGTGGCAAAGAACATATGGAACCTTTGGTGAAGGAGTAAACCTAATATGCGACATTACTAAAAGACTTATTTTAGGCTTCCAAGGTGAAGAACTAGGTGAGGACTCAATAGCTCTAACAATGAAACACTTCCCTGGTGGAGGCGCTAGAGAAAACGGCTTTGACCCTCACTATGAAGAAGGCCAATTTAATGTTTATAAGACACCTGGTTCCCTTGAAAAGTATCATCTACCACCATTCCAAGTAGCTGTTGATTATAATACTAGTTCAATAATGCCTTACTATTCAATTCCTTCAGAGGATAAAAGTTCACCTCAAGAATATAAGGGCGAAGTAATGCCTTTCGAAAATGTTGGCTTCGCTTTTAATAAATATTTCATAGATGAACTATTAAGAAAGAAAATGGGCTTTAAGGGCTATATTAATAGTGATTCTGGTATTATAGATAACATGGACTGGGGAGTTAAGCATTTATCTAAGGAAGATAAGGCTGCTCTTGCAATTAATACTGGTGTAGATATAATTGCCGATACTAACGAAGTATTTTGGATTAAAAAAGCAGTAGAAGAAGGCAAGATATCAGAAGAGAGAATTGATGAAGCTAACGTACGATTATTAATCGAAATGTTTAAACTAGGCCTATTTGATTCTAAGACCTATGTAGACCCTGAGGTTGCTAAAGAAACTATTGCAGATAAAGAAAGTTGGGATAGGGCTTACGAGGCACACCAAAAGTCAGTAGTTGTCCTAAAGAATAAAGATGTATTTCCTTTTAAGAAAAATAGCAAAATATACGTTGAAGGATTACACAAGGACCCTAAGATGGCACTTAATTATGAGAATGAAGCTAGGGATATCCTTAAAGACTATCAAGGCCTAGAATTAGTTGATAAACCAGAAGATGCTGATGTTATCTTAGTTTTAATTTATCCTAAGTCAGGTAACTACTTCTCTGCAACACTTGGACTATTAGAACTTGCCCTATGTGAAAACAAAACTAATACCGCACTTGATGGTACTAAATATCAAGAAACTACAGTAAGCAACATCGGCAGGGTACCAGAACTAAGAGAGATAGCTAATAACAATGGTAGCAAGCTTGTAATAAGTGTTAATACTGTTATGCCTTGGTTATTTGATTCTATTGAACCTCTAGCAGATGGCCTTGTAGCACACTTTGAAACCTTAATAAAAGCTCAAATAGATGTGTTTAGTGGCAAAGCATCACCTTCAGGACTTCTTCCACTTACTCTACCAGCTAGCGAAAAAGTTATTGCTGTTGATGAAAATGGTGAATGTGTATCTAGAAACGATGTTCCTGGCTATGATAAGGACCTATATATGCCTGAAGGAATGCACTATGCTTATAGAGATGAATTAGGTAATGAATATAAGTATGGCTTTGGCCTAACTTACTAATCATCGTATTGAAAGGAGTTAATAGTGACTATAGCTAAAGAAAATAAAAGTTTTATTTCAAAACTTTTTGAGATTCTTGGTGGAATTTTTAGACCTATCCTACCTATAATGATTGGTGGGGGCCTATTACAAGCCTTACGTGATATCCTTTTAATGACCGGAGCAATAGAGCAAGTATCTTCATCATATATCTTTCTTAATGCCCTTGGACATTGTGTATTTTACTTTTTACCAATTTACCTAGCATTTTCAAGTGCTAAGGTTTTTGGCGCCTCTCCTTTTATGTCAGCAACCATTGCAGGTTTCCTAATGTATCCTCAGGTAACCCAGTTATTTGAATGGGCTAAGACAGTAGGTTGGGACCTTACACTGTTTGGTTCCATACCTGTAACCTATAGCAGGTATCCTTCAAGTGTCTTACCAATTATTTTAATAGTGTATTTTCAATCTAAGGTAGAACCTTTGGTGGAAAAGTATAGTCCCCTTCTATTAAAGACAATCCTAGTGCCTTTAGTTACTATGTTTGTTACAGGAGTTATAGGCCTTATAATTATTGGTCCAATTGGAACTTGGATAGGTAACATAATGAATATCCTAATAGGTTTCTTAAATGAGAGGTCAGCTTGGGTTGTTCCAACTTTAATGGGTGCATTTACTCCACTACTAGTTATTGCAGGGGCACACTATTCTATTATTCCTATTACAGCACAGAACCTAGCCCAACTCGGCTATGATACGGTTATGCTACCTGGTAACTTAGCATCAAATCTAGCATTAGCAGGTGCTTGTTTTGCAGTAGCAATTAAAACTAAAAAGACAAAGGCAAAAGGAGTTGCTTCTTCTGCTGGAATTACTGCCCTATTTGGTATATCCCAATCTGCCCTATACGGAATTGTAGTGCCGCTTAAAAAACCACTAATCTATACTATTATTGGTGGAGGTGTTGCTGGATTCCTTGCAGGAATAACTCAAATTAAGGCTTATTCTATGATTACTCCAGGCCTTTTATCACTAATTAGCTATGTATCCGCAGATGAGAAAATTACCAACCTAATCTTTGCAGTAGCCACTGCAGTAATTGCCTTTGTTGTAACTTTTGCTTTAACATGGATATTAGGATTCGAAGACTTTAAAGATGAGGTTCAAGACGAAACTAATTAGGAGAATAAGCTATGAATAAAAGATTGTTAAAACTAGTTTTATTATTAGCCTTTTCTATCTTAATGTTAGTAGGTTGTAGTGGCCAAGCAAAAGAATATGAATCCTTTGCACCTAATCCTACAGCTAAAGTTGGAGAATTCTTTGAAATTGACTCCTTTAATTTAATAAAAATAAATACTACAGAAATAGTAGAAAAAGGCAATGATAAAATACTTGTAATTAATTATTCTTGGAGAAATGAAGGAACTAAAGCAGATACAACCTTTGATAACTTTAAGATAACAGCATCTCAAGGTGGAGCAGCTCTAGAGCCTACGCTAGAACATGTTAAAGATATAAAAAAGCTTGTTGTACCTGTAGATGTCGGCAGTACCCTAGATGATATTGAACAGGGGTTCATACTTGAAAGCGATGACTTAGTTTACCTTTCAATTCTAGGAAGTGATTTGGCTTTTATGGTAGATAATAAACCTATAAACCCCTACCCAGTAAAAGTTGAAATTGATTTAAAAAAACTCCAATAAAAAAGAAGGTGACGAGTTTTAAGCTGCTTATCACCTTCTTTCTTTTTACCCATTTTACATAAAGCCCCACTATAGGTCCTCTATATACTGGATCCCTTCTCCTCTACTTAGGATATTCATAACTTCATCATGGGGCATTCTTCTTGGATTATCTAGAGTCATAATTAAAGCAACATGTTCATCTCCTGGTATTTGTGCCTTGTTAATTGACATATCCTTTACCTCAAGATTGTTTTTATGTAAAAAGGCCAAAAATCCTGAAATATGAGATATATTTTTAAACTCCACATAAATATCAATTAGCATCCCCTTGTTCCTAATCTTATCATCTAAAGTATGGAGAACTGTATTAGCAAAGAATATAGCAAGACCTCCAATTAAGGCCCCAGAATAAAAACCTATCCCAATAGCAAGCCCTAAACAAGCTACTGCCCATAATCCAGCCGCTGTAGTAAGGCCCTTTATTTGATTTCTTTTTGTTACCATTATTGTTCCAGCACCTAAAAAACCGATCCCGCTAACAACTTGGGCCCCTAGCCTTGTTGGATCTGAAACACCAAAGGTCTGATATACATATTGATTGGTAGACATAACTAGGGTTGCACCTAAACATACTAGCATATAGGTCCTAAACCCCGCTGGCCTATTTTTTATACCTCTTTCTAGGCCTAAGGAACCTCCTAATATCATAGCTAACAAGACCTTAACAGTCATAGATACTATATTGACTTCCTTTAATATAGACATGATATTAATCATATCTTCCCCCATACAAATCACCTCTTCCTATGCTATTATCCCTTTGCATAATTACCTCTAGGAGTAAAAAATTCATTCTAAAAAAGCTGACAATTGTATAGTTACAACTATCAGCTCTTTTTCTTAACATAATTGTATAACATTATTAGTCCAAAATTAGTCTAATTCTCTCTTGCTAAGTATATGATCAAATTGGTATAAACCTGCCCAGTTACCATTAATTCTTTGTGCTCTTTCAAGAAGACCTGTAAACTTATCCTCTTCTTCAATTTGCTCATCAACAAACCAAGTTAGACAGTTAAGTACTCTTTGATCTCCTTCTTCTCTTGCTTGTTTAACTAATTCATGAATACGAGCAGTAACAAGTTTTTCATGTTCTAGAGCCTTAGCAAAAACATCTGTTATAGACTCAAATTCTCCCGTACCTGGATCTAAAGGACGATATTTTACACTATACCCTACCTCACGTAAGAAGCCTCTTATTCTTTCTGCATGTGAAACTTCTTCCTTTACCTGTAAGTCCATAAAGTGAGTCATTCCTGGCATACCTTGGTCATTAAGATAGGCCGCCATTGTTGCGTATATGTAGGCAGATTCCAATTCAAAATTCATTTGCTCGTTTAAACCATCGTATAAATTACCCATAACAAATCTCCTTTCGATCTTCTAATTAGTATTAGTGAGTTAATTATAGTATATATTAATAGCAATTACAATAGAATAATAGAAAGTAGCAATCATTACTGTTTAGTTTAAGCTAAATTGTGGTCCTTAATGAATTTATTAATCACATCTTCAAGATTTGGACTAGTAACTTCGTCTAACTCATAATGTACACGAGTATATGGTTTGCTGATATTTATAACCCTAGATAAATCTATTGGTGTACCAATAATTACAGCATCACAATCAGTGTTATTAATTGTTGCTTCAAGGTCTTTAAGTTGTTGTTCTCCATAACCCATAGCAGGTAGTACCTGACCAATACCAGGATATATGTCAAATGTAGTTTTTAGTTTACCAACTGCAAAAGGACGAGGGTCAATAATTTCCTTAACTCCTATTCTGTTTGCAGCAACAGTCCCTGCACCTATTTTCATCTCCCCATGGGTAAGTGTAGGACCATCCTCAATAATTAGTACCCTCTTGCCTTTAATTACATCAGGGTTATCTACTGTTATCTTAGAATCAGCCTTAATGATTTGAGCAGTTGGATTAACTTTCTTAATGTTATCTTCTACTGTTGCAATACCTTCAGGGCTTGCACTATCAATCTTGTTGATTACTGCCACATCAGCAACTCTTAAACAAACTTCTCCTGGATAATAGCTTAGTTCATGTCCTGGACGGTGAGGGTCTACTATTGTTATAGCTAAGTCTTCTTTATAGAATGAAAAGTCATTATTGCCTCCATCCCATAAGATTACATCACAACCATCTGGGTCATTTTCTGCTGCACGTAAAATTGCCTCGTAATCAACTCCAGCGTATATAACATTGCCACGTTCTACATGAGGTTCATACTCTTCCATTTCCTCAATAGTACACTTGTGTTTCTTTAAATCTTCTACTGTTGCAAATCTTTGTACCTTTTGTTCTACTAGATTGCCATATGGCATTGGATGTCTAACTGCAATTACTTTAAGGTTATTCTTCATAAGTAGTTCGATTACTTTTCTTGAGGTTTGACTCTTACCTGCTCCAGTACGAACAGCACATACGGAAATAACAGGCTTACTACTTTTTACTTGTGTACTCTTTGGACCTAAAAGGGAGAAGTTTGCGCCAGCTGCATTAACAATTGCTGAAATACCCATTACATCCATATAGTTTACATCACTATAAGCAAAAACACATTCATCTACATTATACTTCTTAATAAGTTCTGCTAGCATATCTTGTGAATAGATTGGTATTCCTTCTGGGTATAAGCTACCTGCAAGTTCTGCTGGATATTTTCTTCCATCAATATCCGGAATCTGGGCAGCCGTAAAAGCTACTACATTGTAAAGTTGGTTATCACGAAAGAAAGTATTAAAATTATGGAAGTCCCTTCCTGCGGCACCAATTATAATTATATTCTTTTTATTCATCTTTCTTCTCCTTAATATGCAATTTTTAATGTTTAAAACATTTTACACCCATAAGAAGTATAAGTAAAGATAATATTTGATACATCTGACCTTTATAGTTTCTTTTTGTTTGGTTGCACAAAATATAGGACTATTATTTGTGTATATTTATTCATTTTTCTTTATATTTATTCAAAAGGAAATACTAAGTCTATACCTAGTCTATCTCTTACTTCTATAAACTCCTTCTGAACTGATTCTCCTATAGGTACTCCCTTGTCCTTTCTTTCTAAATAAACCAAATATTCTTTTTCTCCAGCAGTATAAATTCTTTCTTGTCCAGGCGCCTTCTTAGAAGCTCGTAAAGCCCTTAGTATATCTCCTGTTGTTTTCTTAAAGCTTTCTGCGCCCATAAAAGCCTCTGTATCAATAGCAATAAAGAAGTGACCAAGATGATATGGAACCTTCTGTCCGTTTTCTCCAATTCCTGATAACATTTTTAGATAGCTTCCAGCTTGAAGGGCAGCACAAAGTATCTCTACTACAGTTGCATAACCATATCCCTTATATCCACCTAGTTCCTCCCCAATACCGCCAAGTGGAGTTAGGGCTGCCTCTCCTGTTGTTAGTTTTTCCAAAATCTCAGAACTGTTAGTAAGGGCCGTACCATCAGATCCGATTACTGTACCTTTTGGAGCATCTTGACCCATTCTAGCAAGTACTTCGATTTTACCTCTTTGAATAATACTCGTAGCACAGTCTAATAAAAACGGAAACTCTTCATCTGTTGGCATACCAAATGTTAAGGGGTTGGTTCCAAGCATATTTTCAACCCCAAATGTTGGAGCTATTGATGGCCTTGCATTGCTTCCTGTTATTCCTATCATATTTTCCTTAGCTGCCATTTTTGCATAATAACCAGCTATTCCATAATGGGTTGAATTTCTAACTGCAACCATACCCATTCCATACTTTTTGGCTTTTTCTATAGCCATATTCATAGCCTTGTAACCAATTACCATCCCCATGCCATCATGTCCATCAACTACTGCTGTTGTTGGTGTTTCCCTAACTATTTCAAAGTTAGTAACTGGATTTTGAATTCCTACGTTTATTCTATCAATGTATATAGGCTTAAACCTATTACAACCATGACTTTCTATTCCCATCCTGTCACTTTCTAACAGCACATCTGTACATATCTTCGCATCTTCATGTGGTACTCCTACCTTTACAAACGCCTCAGTCATAAAGTCCCCAATAAGTTCCCATGATACATAAGGTCTTTTTTCCATTTTCCTTCCTCCTTTATAATATTTAAAAGTGATTAATTATTAATAAGTAACTAAATATGTTGTATATAAAAAGAGCGCACTTATATATGCATATAAGTATATTCCAAAACCTATTTAGAATATATTTATAAACTAGTATATAAATGCGTTCTCTCTTTTCTCAAGCATTCTTACTTGTTTCAAATATTCAGTTTTTATCACTCACATTAGTTGCTGGGTGACTTTAAAGCGTAGTCTATAATGTATATGAGTATGTATTTATTATATCTTTATTCTTCTATTCTAGATATAGACTCATTTCTTTTAAGGACTCAAAAATTAAATCTGGCTTAACTTTTGACTTATCTACATCTTCAAGCTTTGTTTCTCCAGTTAATACAAGAATGCCTCGACCTCCATTGTTTACACCTGCTGCTACATCTGTATATATCCTATCTCCAACAAAAGCTATCTCTTTATTCTTAAAGCCAGTCCTTTTTACTATCATATCAATTGTCTCCTTAAATGGTTTACCAATATACTTTGGTTCTACTCCGGTTGATAAGGATATTGCTGCACATATAGCCCCGCAATCTGGAATAAAACCATCTTCTAGAGGACAATTAATATCAAGGTGGGTTGCTATAAATTCAGCTCCTTGTCGTATAAAAGTGCAAGCTCTCTCTAACTTATGATAGGTTAAAGACTTATCAAATCCAACTACAACAAGGTCTGGCTTATCTTCAACTAGGTTTATATTGGCTTCTTCAAAACTTATCTCTAGCTCTCTAGTGCCTAGCAAATAAACTCTTGCCCCATGATAGTATGTGTTTATGTACTCTATAGTTACATCACCAGATGTTAGAATCTGATCCCTATCAATATAACAATTCATACCTGCTAGCTTATATATATAGTCACTAGATGCCTTTGACGAATTATTAGTAAAGAATATAAAACTTTTACCTGTTCCTTTAATCTTAGTAATAAAGTCTAGAGCCCCTTCAATAATATTATCACCTAGGTAAAAAGTTCCGTCCATATCTAGTACAAACAATTTTATATTATTTATATCCCTTTTATTCTTCATTATTAGCTTATCTAGCTCCTTATGTTTTTTAGGTAGATGTAGATTAGGTAAGTATTTTTGTATGATCATCAGACCCATCATCTTTATAAACTAGATAATCTTTAATTTCTATATAAATATCTTGTCCTTGCTTTAAATCTGCATATATTTCAGGTGGTGCAGATACTCTTATAATTTCTCCATCAATATCAACAAAGCAATCTACTTCTTCCCCAATAAAATATAACTTTTCTATCTTACCCTTGATAGTGTTGCCATTCTCACTGGCCACAAACTTGATACTTTCAGGACGTACCGCTAAAACCACATCACCTTCAAGGTCCTTGTTACATGGAAACTTGTGGTGGCTTAAATTCAGACTAACAATACCATTATGGGCCTTACCCTTGATGAAATTAACCTTACCAACAAAGTCAGAAACAAATTGATTAGCTGGATTACGATATATTTCATATGGTGTACCTACTTGTTGGATAATTCCTCTATTAATTACAAGTACCCTATCTGACATAGTCATCGCTTCAACCTGGTCATGAGTTACAAATATTACAGTAATACCCAACCTTTGAGTTAGTTCTTTTATCTCATATCTCATAGATTCACGAAGCTTTGCATCAAGGTTTGATAGGGGTTCATCAAGTAATAACAAGTCAGGCTCAGCTACTAGGGCACGGGCTAGGGCAACACGTTGTTGCTGACCACCTGATAATTGTGATGGAATTCGTTTTGCGTATTGGCTTAAGTGAACTAGCTTTAATACATTATCCACCTTTTCCTTAATAATGTCCTTACTTACCTTCTTTATCTTCAAAGGATATGCCACATTTTCAAAGACATTCATATGTGGCCAAACTGCATATGATTGAAATACCATTCCGATATTTCTATGTTCTGGGGGAACAAAGACATCCTCTGAACTTACAACTTTTCCATCAATAAGGACTTGCCCCTTGGTAGGTTTTTCAAATCCAGCAATAATACGTAGTAGGGTGGTTTTGCCACATCCTGATGGACCAAGAAGGGTTACAAATTCCCCATCTTGAAATTCATCATTAATACTTTTTAGTACTTCAACATCTCCAAAGGATTTATATAAATTTGAAATAGTTACAACAGACATTAATTCTTCCTCCTTCTATATAGAGAATTTCCCTTTAGTTACTTTATTCATACCCCAGTTTACTACAATTACAAAGATTAATATGGCCGATGCTAGTGCAGAAGCTGTTTGTTGACTATGGTAAGTTTGGTAAGTAAATAGTTCTACACCCAGAGTTTTAGTGTGGGCAGAATAAAGCAATGTAGACATTGTAAGTTCATAGAAACTTGGCATAAAAATCAAAAACCATCCTGCTACTACTGAAGGCAATATTAGGGGTAGGATAATATCTTTAAATCGTCTTAGCCAGTTGGCTCCCGAAATTTGACCTGCCTCTTCTAGGGTTGGGCTAATTTGAGAGAGAGCTGACACTACTGTACGCATCCCCATTAGCATGTATTTAATCATATATGATATTACAAGAATTGCCATTGTATTGTAAATATTTATCTTAAATTTACCTGACATGGTCATTATTAAAGATAAGGCAATAACAACACTAGGAGTTCCTGAACCTACTGTTATTAGAAAGTCCGGAATTCCCTTACCCTTTATATTAGTACGCTTTAGTAAGTAAGCCATTACTAAGGATACTATCATACCAAAGGTCGCAGCCAATAAGCCTGATATTAAACTGTTTTTGGCTGAACTGATTATAGAGCTTCTTGTAAAAATCGTTTCCCAATATTTGAATGTAATATTGTCTAAGGATAATGGTTTACCCATATTTACTGTAATAGAGGTAGTAAATATCGTCATGAAAGGAATTATAATAATTAGAAGGGAGAATAAGGCCACCAAAATAGTTATAGGTACTCTCCACCTTCCTAAATCTACTATATTAGGCCTTGTAGACTTGCCTCCTACAGTAATATATTGTTTTTTACCAATTGGTACAGTCGATACATAAAGTATTATTAAGGCTAAGGCCATTAAGAATACTGCAAGCACTGTAGCGTCTGTAAGACCTTCTTGGGAACCAATATGTACATAATCTATAATTCTTGTTGTTACTGTGTATATCTTTCCTGGAGCCCCTACTATTGAAGGAATTCCATAGCAAGAAGCTGCAGCAACAAAAACAAGAAGACCTGCTGCTATAATACTAGGTAGCATCATTGGCAAGGTTATAGTTATAAGGGTTTTCAAGGGTGATGCACCTGATATACGTGATGCCTCTTCTAAAGAAGGGTCCATTTTTTCCATGGCCCTAGATATAGTAATAAAAGCATAAGGATAATAAAAGGTTGTTAAAACCCATACTAGTCCGCCAATTGAGTATATATTAAATGGAGACTCTGTTAATCCAAATAGATTCTTTATAAACACATTCATAGTACCAACATTAGGATTTAGTAATCGTAGCCAGGCCATCGCACCTACATAAGGAGGAACCATGTATGTGGTCACAAAAATTGTCCTAAATATCTTCTTACCATATAAATTAGTTCTTCCAACTAACCAAGCTAGAGGGAAGGCTATAAGAACTCCAAATATTGACGCTAGTCCACCACTAATGATTGTATTTTTAAGGGCGGTCCAATTAAGTGGATAAGAATATATTCGCTTAAATCCATCTAGGGTAAAACTTCCTTCTGGAAAGAAAGATCTGATAATCAAGTATATTAGGGGTAAAACCTGAAATACCAGTAGGAAACCAATGATAACAAATATAAACACCCACTTAATATCAAAATAGATCTTCTTTTGGGTGTCGGTCTCTTTAGTCTTAGAACTGACCATTTTATTCACTCCGTTTCGTTATATTAGCAAGTTTTATAATCATACCTGTTAGTTAAAGGCAGGCCATAGAATAGACCTGCCTTATATAGGTCAAACTTACTATTTTTATTCTACAGTAACATGTTCTTGATACATTGTTCTAATTTCTTCACGATTCTGATATGTTTTAACCCAATCAACTGGTATAATGCTTTCTAAAATTTCTTCAGTAGGAATGGCATCATATGGAGGACTTGGATAGTCAGACCTTACAGAATGCATCCAACCAGAAACTATAATCTTTTGTCCTTCCTCTGATAAGAACCATTCAGATATTTCTTCACAAATATCAGTATTTTGGTTTGCATTCCACTCATCATTAATAATCATAATAGGAGATGGAATATTGATTGTACCATCAGTAGGATATATAACCTCTAACTTAGAACCTTCCTCTTCTCTCTTCTTAAGAACAGATTCTTCAAGAATCATAATAACTTTACACTCTCCAGTTTCAAGCTTAGTAAGAGCTACAGAGCCTGATTCTACAGCAACGTTTTGATTACCTAATGCTTCAAAGTATTCTTCGTTATACTTATCAAGTAAACCTACTATTGAAGCCATAGCTGTACCTGAAGATAATGGGTTAGACATAGAAATTGCATCTTTTACACTAGGATCAAATGCAAAGTCATAGAAAGAGTTTGGAATTTCATCTTTACTATATTGTTCTGGATTATAAGCTAGTACCATATTTGAAATACGTACAGGATACCAAGCTCCATTTGGATCATATTCAAATGCTAACTTGTCTTTATGTTTAGAATCGTATGAATGTAGGACTCCGGCTTCCTTAAGTTCTAATGCATATGCTGGCTCTGCAACCATAAGCATGTCACAAGCTAACTTGCCTGAGTCAACTTCTGCCGCTACCTTAGACTGAATTGTTCCAGTTCCACCATAGAAGAATTCGATATCATAATCTGGAAAAACCTTTTCTAACTCTTTGTCAACCATTTCGATAATGTCTTCATACATGGAAGTATAAATCATTACCTTCTTCTCCTTAGAACCTCCACCACATGCTGTAAGACTAAGTACTGCTAGTACAACTAAGATGATTAATAATCCACGTTGCTTCATAAAATAATATCCTCCTTTAATACTTATATAGTTTTTAGCTACATTTTATAAAAATGGGTAAAGTAAATACTTTACTTTTAAACCCATTTTAAACTTAATAAGCGTATAAGAATATCATATAACTTGCACAATAAATAGTCAAGTTATCTTATGACTTTATTCATTTTGTAACCTTTCTGACTTGTGGCCCCATATATATACGTCTTTTTGTCACATATTCAACCGCTTATATACATTTATTTATATACTTCAAACATGAAAACATTTTGCATAACTGCAAGAGCAACATAAGATATCACCATAGACATTATTGGGGTAAGGATCCAACCAAGCCCTATCCCTCCTAGTTGCCTGTAATTTATATTCTTATTCCCCTTAGCAATCCCTATACCGAGAATAGCACCTATTAATACCTGTGATTGTGATACTGGCACCAAAGGAAATGCAGGTAGATTTCTTGAAAGTAAAAATTCCCTCAAACTCTCATTGGAGAACAAAAACAAAACTAGTGAGGTAGCGAGTACAGAGATAAAAGCACTTATAGGTGACATTTTAAGTATCCCTGACCCAACAGTCTTCATAACCCTACCAGAGTATGTACATATACCAAGGGCTACTGAGAGCCCACCTATAAAGAACAGAATCTGGGTAGATGATAGAGTTAGATTGCCCACAAGAGATATACTCTTAAAGGGTGAAACATCAATATATAGCCCCATTACATTAGATATATTGTTAGCACCTAAACTATAGGCCCCAAATGCACCAACTATTACCAAAGCATATCTAGTATACTGGTCTAGTGTAACTACATGAATTTTAATATTTGCTAAAAAAGCCCTGATAATTAAATATAGTATTATCGCAAATATTGCTGATAATATTGGCGCAAAGACCCAAGTGCCTGCAATCTTATAAATCACCTCAGGATTAGTTTTATATCCAGAAAAAATATTCCAGCCCATAATGGCACCAACTATTGCCTGACTTGTCGATACAGAAAGCCCCTTACTAGTCATATAGGTAACTGTAATTGCCGCTGATGCCGATACTGTAAATGCCCCTGCTAGAGCATTAATCTTACCTAATTCCCCCAAAGACTGGGATGCTCCAGACCCACTAAAGGTAGCACCTATAACCACAAATACTGAGGCAATAATCGCTGCAGTTCTAAACTTAATCATCTTAGTTCCAACAGCAGTTCCAAAAATATTAGCCGCATCATTAGCGCCGAGGGACCACCCCATAAATAAGCCTGCCGATAAGAATATAAGAGAAGTATTCAATCCACCCATCTGCTATCCTCCTTATTATACTTGCATTAAATTCCTCTCTTAAATTGAAATACCGACAGCACTAATGCTACTTTCTCACTAATATCTGAAAGGGCTGCACATTTTTTAATAAAATAAGATAGATGTAGTTTATGAGCGTATTCAAGCTCGCTATCTCCTTGATAAATTAACTTCTTCAAATCATGTTGCAACTTATCTACCTCTGACTCATAGAAATATACCTTATTTAAATTTTCATCGATTGACCTCATCTGGGTAAGGTAGAATCTCACTCCGCCAATTACTGCTTCGGCAGATTTTTGAGATATTTTTGCTATTTCCCTAAAAAGAGGTTTCATATCTTCTTCAATTTTAGGATTTTCAGCTTGTAAGTCTAGCAAGACTTCTTTAGAAATGTCACCAATATCATCACACACATCCATTAATTCTAATATATCTGCACTTAAGTCCGGAACTAAGTTATACCTGTATAAAATAAACTTAATATTCTTTAAGTGCTCATCTGCTTGTCTCTCATATTCTGCACAATCATATACACGAACAGGAAATTTTTCATCATCATCAAGATAATTCTTTACCCCCTCGTAAAATAATAAACTAGCATTGTGCAAGCTATCGAGATATAACTCCATTTCAATTTCAAGTTCCTTATTCCTATTATTGAAAATCCTCATTATAGTCCCCCTTACAGTTTTCACTCATCCATACAATTGTTTCTATCTTATTCAAGAGACTTCCCTTTTAGAATTTCCTTTCTCTAAATAGAGGCTTAATACCACCTGCTTCTAGGATATTCATGGCATATTCTCCAATCTTTTCTCCTTGAAATAACTTCGCTGTTTTAATAAGAGTTATAGTTCCTTCTTCTATATCAACCTCAATCTCGTCCCCATCTTTTAATGCCCGACTAATTCCCTTGCATACAATTAGGGGTAAACCTAGGTTAATAGAGTTTCTATAAAAAATTCTTGCGAACGAGTCAGCTATAACTACACTAGCCCCCATATTAATTAGAGATATAGGCGCATGCTCTCTACTTGAACCACAACCAAAATTACTACCCGCTACTATCATATCTCCCTTCACAAAATTTGGAGCAATATTTTCATCAACACCAGCAAGGCAGTGACTGCCTATCTCTTTAGGGTCTACTAGTTCTAAATATCTTCCTGGATAAATTTGATCAGTATCTATATTGTCACCTAGCACTATTACTTTACCTCTCAAAACTCTTTCCATAATTGACCTCCTATAATGATAATGGATTCGTTAAGTATCCCGTTAAGACACTAGCCGCTACAGTTGCTGGAGATGCTAGATAAATCTCTGCTTGGGTACTTCCCATACGGCCAGGGAAGTTACGATTAGAAGCAGTTATACACACTTCATTAGGTGCTAATACCCCCTCATGGGCACTCAGACAAGGACCACATCCAGGAGTCGAAATTGTTGCGCCTGCATCAACTAAGTCTTGGAAATATCCCCTTTCTATAGCTTCCATCATTACTTGTGTAGAAGCTGGAATAACTATAAGTCTAACATGGTCCGATATCTTCTTACCTCTTAGGATATCCGCAGCAACCTTAATATCTTCGAGTCTTCCGCCAGTACAGGTACCTATGAAACCTTGGTCAATTCTAATCTCATCTAACTCATGTATAGGATATACATTATCAACACTATGAGGGGCAGCTACTTGAGGAGTTAAGTCCGAGATATCAAAACAATATGATTCAGAATATTCGAATTCATCGTCTGTATAAACAACCTCAAAAGGTCTTACCGCTTTCTTACTCACATACTCTAAAACTTCTTGATTTGGTTGCATATAAGCTGTTTTAGCCCCCATTTCCACCGCCATATTACAGATGGTCATTCTACCTGCTACACCTAGTTGCTCAATATATGACCCAGTAAAGTCTATTGCCTTATATACAGCTCCATCTGCCTTTATTTGACCCATCAGGAATAAGACTATATCCTTAGGAAGAACCCCTTCTCTTGGCGTTCCGTCTATACGGATTTCAATAATTTCAGGAACCCTAAACCACAATTTACCCGATATGAGAATTGTAGCCATATCCGTAGCTCCAACACCAGTACCTAGGGCACCAAAAGCACCATGGGTTGTTGTATGAGAGTCAGTAGCAACTATAATTGAACCAGGATATATAAGCCCTGCTTCTGGCATTACCTGGTGACAAATACCTGCATTTATATCAAAGTGATATATTAAATCATTCTCTCTTGCAAATTCTCTCATTTCTTTATGTATTTGGGCTGTTTTAATAGTAGGAGCAGGTGCATAATGATCAAAAACAAAAGCCACCCTATCCTTGTCCCAAACCTTATCACCATTCATTTCTCTAAAGGAATATACAGTCTGCAAATAAAGGTCATTTATTTCAGCAAAATCAACCCTTGCTGTAACAATCTCACCGGTTTTTACCCTGTCTCTACCACTGTTTTTTGCAAGTATCTTCTCTATAGCGTGCATACCATACCTTTCCCCTTTCTCCTTTTCATGTAACAATAGCCCACAAATTAATGTGAGCTATTATTATATTTTATTATTTACTTATTACCTTGTTGCTACTATTTACTGTAACAAGGAGTTTTAATCAAAACACCTCAATGTACTTTTATCAGAAGAATATTGGTATTAGTACAGTTGCTAGGAATATGATAAAAGCAGCACCAAGCCTTGACGAAATCTGCGCGAATGGCATAAGTTCCATTCTTTTAGCTGCAGTTAGTACTGCAACATCACCTGTTCCACCCATATTAGCCATACATAAACCACCTGTAATAGCCGCTTCAATAGGATAAAATCCTACCAATTTTCCTACAACAGCAGAACCAACGATAGCACCTAATACAACTAAAGCACCTAATACAACTAAAGCACATAATACTATATATGTTAGTGATAAGGCTTCAATTACTTGACCTAGGTCTGTATAAGCAATACCTATACCCATTAGCAAGGCAGGGGTCCAGTTTGACATTACAAACTTATACCAACCATAACATGCTCTTTCATATTCTTTTGGCATAATATTAAGAGCCTTAACAACAGCTACAGAAACTATCATCCACGCATATGAGTGAAGATCAATACCAAACAACTCAACAAATCCATGAGCAAGAATTCTACCAAATATAAAGAAGGAAGTCGCAATTACAATACCTGTACCATAATCCTTTAATGTTAAAGCTACCTCTTCCTCTTCATCTAAATAGTCATCATCTTCGCCTACGTCCATAAGCTTTCCATTACCAGTCAGCTCTGGACGTTTTTTACCTAGTCTATCTAAAAGTCCACCTGCTACAATTGCCATTGCGTTACCAAGAGCTACAGCAGGAACAAGTCTTGATAGAATTTGCTCTGTCGGTCTGTCGGTATATCTAGAGCAGATGAGAATACTTCTGATATAGGTACTGCTCCAGCTCCCATTCCACCACCCATAATTGGAATACCGATATAGGCAATAGATTCACCTGCTGATTGACCAAACAGCAATCCACCAACCGCTACAAAAGCTAGAGAAACTATAACAGCACCAAGTATACATGGTAAATACCTAACTGATGCTTTAACTAATAGTTTCCTACTCATACCAAGAAGGGATCCAGTAATAAGGGCCGCAATATAAAAATCTAGAAACCCTCCACCCTTCATAAATGTACTAACATTTTCAGTAACAGATTTAGGTAAAATATTGTAGTACACTAATGCAGCTGAACCAAAGATAACAACAATTGGTCCACCACCAAAGAAGGTCTTAATAATAGGAGTAATATTACCAACACGATTTAGTATTCCACCTATTATCATCATAAAAGCAAAAGCACCAATCATGCCACCTGGAAGTACCCCAAGTCCAACACCTGCTAATACAACTACTAATAATATCGCTAAAAAAGGTAGTTTAATCCCCATAATCTTATAATCCTTCATAACTGTCCTCTTATATTATCAATCCGATATTATGTGATTCTATACAACTTTTTCCTTACCTTTACCACTAATACTTCTAGAGAATAATTACACTCTAGCTACCCCTGTCTTTCTTGCCGCATCTGCAACAGCATTAGCAACTGCTGTTGCAACTTTTTTATCTAAAGCACTAGGAATAATGTTTTCTTCGTTTAGTTCCTTTTCATCAATATAGTTAGCTATAGCATACGCTGCCGCAATCTTCATCTCTTGGTTAATTTCAGTTGCCCTTACATCTAAAGCTCCTCTGAATAAACCCGGGAATACTAAAACATTGTTGATCTGGTTAGGGAAATCCGAACGACCAGTACCTACAATTCTAGCTCCTGCTGCCTTTGCCCTATCAGGCATTATCTCTGGAACAGGATTAGCCATTGCAAGAATAATCGGATCGCTATTCATCGACTTAACCATGTCTTCATTAACAATGTTTCCTGCTGAAACTCCAACAAATACATCTGCTCCAACCATAGCATCTGCTAGACTTCCCTTTTTTTTATTAGGATTTGTTTTTGCCGCGAGCTTAGCCATCGCTTCATTCATACCTTCTTTTCCATCATATAAGATTCCCGCTTTGTCGCAAAGAACTACATTCTGAGCGCCTCCTGCCATAAGAAGCTCCGCAATAGCACTACCAGCAGCCCCTGCACCGTTAATTACTATTTTTACTTCTTCTATTTTCTTTTCAACTATCTTTAGTGCATTAATAAGTCCACCAAGAACTACTACAGCTGTACCATGCTGGTCATCATGAAATACAGGGATATCAAGTTCTTTTTTAAGTCTTTCTTCAATTTCAAAACATCTTGGTGCTGCAATATCCTCAAGATTGATACCACCAAAACCTGGAGATATCAGTTTAACAGTATTGACTATTACATCAACATCTTGAGAATCAATAGCAATTGGAAAAGCATCTACATCTGCAAATTCTTTAAACAATATAGACTTACCTTCCATAACTGGTAGCGAAGCCTTTGGACCAATATCTCCAAGTCCTAATACCGCAGAACCATCAGTAACTACCGCAACAACATTGCCTTTTGAAGTATACTTATAAACATCATCTTCATTTTGGTTAATACGCTTACAAGGTTCTGCAACCCCTGGAGTGTAAGCTACACTTAAGTCATCTCTAGTTTCAACCTTTACTTTTGAGATAACTTCTATTTTACCTTTTTTCTCTTCGTGCAACTTTAAACTCATCTCGTTATAGTTCATGTTTACTCTCCTTTACTATTACGACATTTTAATGTTTGTTAATTTTTACTATCTATATTGTATAATATCATATTTTTTAGTATATATTACGATTATTAAAAACATTTTTGTTCATTAAATTTAATTTGTCAATAACTTGACAAGTGAGTACAATAAAAAAACTGTTACTTTTATATAATATTTAATAAAAGCAACAGTTTTCTTTCCACTATGTAATTAAATAATTCTGTACTTGTGTTGGGGTCTTCCCACTTTCCCATACTCAATATCCATCTCAATGGTACCCTCAGTTTTCATATACTCTAAATACCGTCTAACTGTAACACGTGCCATACCTGACTCATCAGATATTTCCTCTGCAGTTTTGAATTCTTCAGGATTCTTCTTTAAATTATTAGCTATTATCTTATAAGTATATTGGTTTATTCCCTTTTCATACTCTTTCTCACAATCATTATCAGAGTATAATCTCATATACTTATCAATTGAATCCTGTTCTAACACATCTATTTTCTCAAACTTTTTCTTTCTTGTCTTATAGGCAACTAGGGATTCTTTAAACCTTTCAAAGGTAAAAGGCTTTATCAAGTAATCCACAACACCATACCTAAAGGCATCCCTAACCATTTTGCTTGTATTGTCTGCCGTTATAAGGATAACATCCACTTTGTACTCATTACTTCTTAACCACTTTAATAGGTCCATCCCACTTTCTTTGGGCAGGTATACATCTAGCAGAATTAAATCTATTTGATTATTATTCATGCACACTATAGCATCCTTAATATTAGAAACCGCATTTACAAGATTAAACCCATCCAACCTTTCTAAAAACTTTGAATTAATACGGCTTACCATAGGATCATCTTCAACAATCATAACTTGTATCATATATTTTCCTTCCCTTCGTAAGGTATTTCAACATACCATGTAGTACCATCATTTACACAAAAATCTATCTTCCCACCGCAATTATCAACGATTCCTTTTACAATATATAAACCATAACCACCCTTGTTATCATTCTTTGTAGTAACCCCACGTTCATATATTTTATCCCTTAAGTCTTTAGGAATTCCCGGTCCATTATCTTTTACCTTGATATTCAACTTTTCATCCTTTTGGATAATTCCAAGATTTACTTTGCCCGTTCCATCAACATTAAGTGAATCTAGCGCATTTTCAATTAAATTACCAATAACTGAATTTAGCTCATCAGCACTCAAAGTCGAAGGACGCTTGTCTAATTTTGAATCACTATCTATTACTAATTCTATCCTCATCTCCTCTGCCTTATAATATTTTTCCAACACTAAGGCAACTACAGATTTACTTTTTATTTTATTTATTAAATTCTTACTTATATTGTTACTAGTTCTTACAGTATTTGAAATATACTTTAGTACTTCATCATATTCCTCAAGCTCTATTAAACCCATTATAGTATGAAGTTTATTAAGGAACTCGTGATTTTGTGCCCTGAGAGACCAGGTTAGTTTCTTAATCCCCGTCAGTTCATCAGCCATCTTTTTAACTTCAGTTAAATCCCTAAAATTAATAATCTCACCAATAGATTCATTTTTATCATTCTTAATGGTATTAACCTTACAAAGTACAGTAACCCCCGGTTTTACTTTAACCTCAAACTCATCAGTTCCTTCAATCCTTCTATTTAAGGCAAATTCCTTATACTTAGTAAAGATAGTCTTTACTTCACATCCTATGTCATCATCTGTTAAGCCCAATATTTTCTCAGCTTCCTTATTATACTGAACTACCTCACCCTTGTCATTGAGGGTTATTATGCCCTCTTTTACATTATCAAGTATAGCCTCGTTTTGCTTAAACATTAGGGCTATTTCCTTTGGTTCAAGACCTAGGGTATCTATTTTTATATTAATAGTAAGAATAGCTGCACCTATTAAGCCAATCCCTACGCCAATTGCTATAACAGTATAAAACGGTCTAAACAAATCTTTATTGGCAGCAAAGATATCTGTAACTACACTTCCAACACATACAGCTCCTACTTGCTTTTCTTCATAAAATATAGGTTTAAAAACCCTAATCGATTCACCTAGAGTACCTTCTGCCCTAGATAAGTAGGATGCAGCTTCTTGTAATACCGCCCCCTCGGCACCACCCTTAAACTTATAACCTATATTCTCTGTATTGGGGTGGGTTAACCTGATCCCTTCCATATCAAAAACAGTTATAAAATTAACTTTGAATTCTTTTCTAATATCTTCTATATGGTCATTTAGAGAATAATCTATCTCCCCTGTTTCTTGTCTTAGCTTTAGTGCCTCTTTTACTAGGATGTCCTTAGAAACATAGTAGGCTAGTTCCGTTAAACCCTCTTCTAAGTTTTTATCCGAGGTAGCTCCAAGTTGATCACAAAAAAACCAAGCAATACTACCAACTGAAAAGAATAATATTATTATTACAAAAATAAGAATTTTTGTACTTAGCTTCATCATCTACCTCACTCTACTATTCTTATTTAATTGTACTAAAAGAATGAAGATGAACCAACCAAAGAAAGAACAAAATACACAAAACTACCTATATCATAGTTAATCTTTAACTCTAAATGCAAAAAAAGACTAACCACTATTGTAGTTAGTCTTCTAGATAAGCGCGAGACGGGATTCGAACCCGCGGCCCTCGCCTTGGCAAGGCGATGCTCTACCACTGAGCCACTCGCGCATATTATAAAATTAATAAATCTTACTCGCTAAAGTAAGATTGTTGTCCTTCATCAGACAAATGATATTATATACGATTTTAAAAAATAAGTCAAGTATAATTTAAATTTTATTCTATATTTTTTAAAGGACCTAAAAGCTATTATTTTATACCTTTAGGCCCTTTATTAGCTATTTATTCTTATATCTTCTTTACAGAGTTTCTTTTTGTTATAGTTGCA
>JAAYRG010000193.1 GCA_012518885.1 Clostridiales bacterium
CTTAAATCATCCTTATGATAATAGATACTACTTCCAATTTGAATAACATGTTTAGTCGCCATTACATCATGGCTATCTTCTTTAGCTAGTAAATCCCCATAATAAACATGTTCTAAATGGCCATACTTTGAAGTCCTAAACATATATGTGGTATGTTTTGTATCTAGCCTAAAATTGATTCCTTCAAAGGAATCTAGCTTCCTCTCCTCCCTCCCATCTTCACTACTACTTCTAATAATCTTGTCAATGTAATCCCTCATACCTTTCTCTCCTTCTCCTAAAGTAATCCCATTACCATAATTATACAGTATTTTATGAGAATTTCATCCCTAAAGTTTAAAAAACACCCTATTGATTGGCTTTATTAACCCCATATACTAGACCTATTAGGCTAATACATACGAGCTAAGTCTCTTACCTTACAACAGAGTGTTTGTATTATTATTGAATATTATCTTATTAAATACTATCTATATCTATTACTCTTAATATGTCTTCGTCTACATGCTGGTGGTCCTATGATTTCAGACCAAATAATAGCCTCTCTTAATCTTTTCCTAGAAATATCTTGCTTAAGAGTAGTTGTAACTTGGTCATCCTCTATTACAAGCTTCCTATCCCCTTCTTGGTATCTACTGTCCTCACCTTCAGGGTCATTCATGGCTTCATATCCATCAATATGAATCTCTTCATTGTTAGTCTCATATCCATCACTATAAATATTATCACCCATATGGCCCTGGTCTTGTTCTCTTTCATCTAAAAATTCATCATCATTAGATATGGTATTCACAAAAGGGCCACTAGCAAAAGAGGGATTTGTAGGAAATCCACTACCAGCACCATATTCTGTATTAAGACTTTTCAAAAACTTCATTACTTTTTGTAAGTCTGAACTATACTTGATTGAACTCACCTCAATCCCTGTACTAGTTAGTACATTCTTTGTCTAAAATTAATATTTCTTATTATCTTCTTTAGCAATTTCTTCTCTCATCTTAGTGTCTGCCTTAATGTTTTGAAGGTCATAATAATCCATAACACCCATCTTACCTTCACGTAGGGCTTGGGCCATAGCCAGTGGAACTTCTGCTTCTGCTTCAACAACTGCAGCACGCATCTCTTGCTCTCTTGCGACAGCCATTGCACGCCTTTCTTCTGCCTTAGCTTGAGCAATCTTCTTGTCTGCTTCAGCTTGGTCAGCCTGTAACTTGGCACCTATATTTCTACCAACATCTATATCTGCAATGTCAATTGAAAGTATCTCAAATGCTGTTCCCGCATCAAGTCCTTTAGATAAAATTATCTTAGAGATATCATCTGGATTCTCTAAAACTTCTGTATGCTTTTCTGCAGAACCACAAGTTGTAACGATACCTTCACCTATTCTTGCAAGAATAGTAGATTCACCAGCACCACCAACAAGTCTTTCAAGGTTGGCCCTAACTGTTACTCTTGCTTTAACTAGTAATTCAATACCATTCTTAGCAACTGCGGATACTTTCGGAGTCTCAATAACTTTTGGATTAACACTCATTCTAACTGCTTCAAATACATCCCTACCTGCTAGGTCAATGGCTGCTGCCTTCTCAAATGGAAGGTTAATTCCTGCTCGTTCTGCTGCTATTAAAGCATTAACAACACTATCAACATTACCCCCTGCTAGAAAATGGGCTTCTAATTGATTAACACCTAAGTCAAGACCAGCCTTTGTAGCCTTAATAAGAGGAATTACAATTCTCCTAGGCTGTACTCTTCTAAGTCTCATACCTATTAAGTTAAAAATACCAACCTTAACATTAGCTGCTAGTGCCGAAATCCACAAGCCAACTGGTACAAAACTAAAGAATAATGAAATTAATAATACAATAATTCCAAGTATTACTACATATACAAGATTATCTGTCATAAACTACTCCTTTCAAGTAATTGATATGTTTACGGGTTACCCTTTGTCATAATATATATTACAATTTGTCCTTCACTATAATTAGAATTCCCTATAGGTCTTCCTTTACAATGATTCTATTACCCTCAACCTTATAAACTACAATACTAGTTCCCTTGTTAACATACTTGCCTTCAGTGATAATATCATAGTCCACATCATCAAATCTGCCTGTTCCTGAAGGTCTAAGGTCTGTTATGGCTACTCCCTTCTTACCTATAAGGTCATCATACTTACTAGAACTAGTAAAACCAGAATCAGTCTTTAGTTCATCCTTTAGTACAATGGGTGATTTGGCACGACCCCTAGAGAGGAACCTTACAATTATTAAAAACATTACAATTAGTATTGCTATTACAATAAGAGTTATTAAAACTCCTTCTTTAATTGAATTAGCTGTAATAAAAATACCAATAATTAGACTAACTGCACCTGCAATTCCCGGACCCTCAAGGCCTGGTAAGAACATCTCAATACCTATTAGGATAAAGCCAAGTACAAATAGGCCTATTTCTAAAACTAGTCTCCAGTCAGTTACTCCTAACATGAGGAATCCCCCTTCCTTTACTCTGTCTAATCTTTATTAAATTTTATGAGTTACCTTTTGAAAAATGCTGAAAATTCCATAAATAGCGAAGAAAAGTAAATATTAAGACTCTTTTTAATGATTTATAAGGATATATAAATTAATCGACAAGTTACTCTCTTAAACTCTTTTTACATAGTTTTATGTAAGATTTTTAATCTTTGTTACTATTTTATCATATAGAAAAAAGAATGTCTACAAATATTACCTGTTCATAATCTCATCAACAGCATCTATTACAGCACTTCTAAACCCTTTCCTCTCAAGGGTTGTTACCCCAACTATAGTTGTCCCACCTGGTGAGCATACCCTATCCTTCATGATACCAGGATGGTCACCACTTGCTAACTGCAATTTACCAGTACCTGCTAACATCTGGCTGGCTAGTTTATAGGATAAGTCTCTTGGAAAACCATGTTTAACTGCAGCATCTGATAAGGCCTCAATAAACATACTAGCAAAGGCTGGTCCACACCCTGTTATTGTTCCAGCTATGCCAAAGTTACCTGTATTTACTTCTTGTACTAGACCAAGTTTAGAGAATATACCTTTAAACTTGTCTAGTTCATCACTAGTTAAGGAATGTCTATTCTCATACATTATTACACCTTCACCTACCGAAACTGGTGTATTGGGTAGGGTACTAATATGGTGGGCATTAGCCCCTAATATCTTTTCATAATCACTAAAGGTATAATTTACCACTACTGAAACCAGTATTTTACCTTCTAAATAGTCTCTAATA
>JAAYRG010000194.1 GCA_012518885.1 Clostridiales bacterium
ATGTAAAAATAAGGAGTAAGTATATGAAATATTTAAGCATTTTTAAAACTGAGAATGAGCAATCAATGGAAAGATATTCACTAATAATAGATAGGATTAAATCAATTATAGAAGAAGAAACTGTAGAAGAACCCTTTAGGGATTACTTTAAGAAGACAGCTTCTTTTTTAATTTTAATTGACCAGGTTGCTAATCTAGTTAAGGAAGATAGGCTAAAAGACTTATCATTAGAAGAGTTACAGGATTTAAATTATAAGCTATATGAAGATATTTTAGAGTCTAACTATGAAACAAGCTATGCAAACCCAAGTTATGCATCTAGCAAACTAGGTAAAGATTATGGTCAACTATTGTCATTCTTATATACAGAACTAAGAGGACTAATAGCAAGTGCCTTTGAAGGTAGGATATTTCATGTAGTTTTATTCTTTGAACTCTTTGTAGAGGTTTATAATCAGTTTGAACAAGGAGAAAGGGCTAAGGATGTAAAACGCACAATCTGTGATTTTATAAGTGATAATAGTCGCTATCTTATGGACTATAGAACTAGAGAATCTCTTGACCCAGACTTATCATTTGCAGCTGATATAATTATGAATTGGGACCTTAATGACCTTAGATACCTATATCAATTTGGTGAGTATATTGGTG
Organism: Clostridiales bacterium; assembly: GCA_012518885.1. GTDB lineage: Bacteria > Bacillota > Clostridia > Lachnospirales > Lachnospiraceae > JAAYRG01. Next base: position 652 of record JAAYRG010000194.1, read on the forward strand.
AAAATGAGATTAAAATCGCCCAGTATTTAAATGGACTTGAAGAAGATAAGGTAAAGGCTATGGCATTTACCTATGTTGATGGTTATGTAAGAGGTTTTGAGGTTGCTAATATAGACCTTTCAAAGAAAAAGTCAGTAAATATTCGTTACAATATTGGTTTTGAACGAATGATAAAATATGCAATTGAGTTTTTCGCAGAAAAGGACTTAAGACCGGTTATTTACAGGGCAGCTGCTCATAATATTAACAAGAGACAACATTTGAAGATTGGTTATCAATCTACAGGTCCAAACAAGCAATATGACTATGACCACAGGTTTGATGATGGTTTATATCTAACTAAAAAGTTCAAGGCGGATAAACTTGAAGCATTAGAGATGGCTTATGAAAAGTATAAGGAGCTTGCCTTTACTTATGCAGGACCAGCCCTTATTGAAGTTTATGGAGAAGAGAACTTCCTTCCTAAAAACAAGGAAAGTGCAGTAGTCCTTAGCGACGAACAAGAAGAACTACTGCTAGAATACAATAGAGATGCAAGTATAGTCGCTAATAGGTATATAAAAGGTGATGAGACTAGTTTTACAATTATAGCTTATCCTATACCTGAAATCGGTGAAAACTTCGTAGAAATTTTTAACGAAACAGTTAAGGTAAATACCCTAGATAATAAAACCTATCAGGAGATCCAACAAAGAATAATTGATGTTCTTGACCAGGGTGAATATGTAAGAATTCTAGGGAAGGATAGCAATAAAACTGATCTGAAAGTAATGCTATCAATACTTTCTAATCCTGATAAGGAAACAAGGTTTGAAAACTGTACAGCAGATGTAAATATCCCAGTAGGTGAAGTATTTACCTCCCCTAAATTAACAGGAACAAGTGGTATCTTAAATGTTAGTCAGGTATATTTAAATGACCTAGAATATATAGACTTATGTCTAGAATTCAAAGACGGCATGATTACTTCTTATGATTGTAAGAACTTTGATGAAGATAGTGAAAACAAAAAGTACATTAAAGAAAACCTAATGTACAATCATGATACTCTTCCAATTGGAGAGTTCGCAATTGGTACTAATACAACTGCTTATGTTATGGCTAGGAAGTATGATATTCAAGACAAATTACCTATCCTAATTGCAGAAAAAACTGGTCCTCACTTTGCAGTTGGAGATACATGTTACAAGATGAGTGAAGAATTAAAGACCTTTAATCCTGATGGTAAGGAAATAGTAGCAAAGGATAATGAGGTTTCAATCTTAAGGAAAACCGATATAAGTAAGGCTTACTATAATTGCCATACTGATATCACTATACCTTATAACGAAATAAAGGAAATCTCTGTTTATAATAAAGATGGTAGCAAGGTTCTTATTATTGAGGACGGAAGATTTGTATTGAGTGGAACAGAAAAATTAAACGAAGCATTTGAATATTAATAAGTGTCAAACTAAGGAGGAGTATTATGTCTGACAAAGCTAAATTTGGTAAAGTAGGAATTGTAATGGGAAGTGACTCTGACCTTCCTATTATGAGTCAAGCAGCAAAGGTATTAGAAGAACTAGGAATTGAGTATGATATTACAGTTATATCAGCCCATCGTATGCCAGACAAGTTCTTTGATTATGCTAGTAGTGCACAAGAGAAGGGTTATAAAGTGATTATTGCAGGAGCAGGTGGAGCAGCCCACCTACCAGGAATGACATCAGCAATATTTCCACTTCCTGTAATAGGGGTACCTATTATGACAAAATCACTTGGCGGAGTTGACTCCCTCTATTCAATTGTACAGATGCCATCAGGAGTACCAGTAGCAACTGTGTCAATTAATGGTGCTAAGAATGCAGGCCTACTAGCTGCTAAAATATTGGCAGTATCAAATCCGGAATTATTAGATAGGCTTTTAGAGTTCTCAAAGAATCAAAAAGATGAAGTAGAGAAGAAGGATAGCAAATTACAAGAAATCGGATACGAAGAATATATTAAACAAATGAACAAGTAGTTGTATTCAGGAGGAAAAAATGGATTATAAAAGTGCAGGCGTAGATATTGAGGCTGGTTATAAGTCAGTTGAATTAATGAAAAAACATATAAAGGAAACTATGAGAAGTGAAGTTTTAAGTAGTATTGGAGGATTTTCAGGTGCATTTTCACTAAAAAACTTTATGTATATGAAGAATCCGACCCTATTATCAGGGACAGATGGAGTAGGAACTAAATTAAAATTAGCCTTTATACTAGATAAACATGATACTATTGGAATTGATTGTGTTGCAATGTGTGTAAATGACATTATCTGCGCAGGCGCAGAACCTCTGTTTTTCCTAGATTATATTGCTTGTGGTAAGAATATTCCTGAAAAAATAGCAACTATAGTAAGTGGTATAGC
>JAAYRG010000027.1 GCA_012518885.1 Clostridiales bacterium
CCGTCTTGAAGCAATTAATTCCATGGAGAATATGATGATTGCAACTAGGCATACCTATACCCCAGTCAAAAAGGGAGACAAGCTTGCAGGGACTAGAATAATTCCTTTAGTTATAGAAAAAGAAAAGATGGAAGAGGTTCAAAAGGTGGCTGGAAATGAACCTTTACTAAAGTTAATACCCTATCCAAGTAGAAAGGCAGGCATCGTAACAACTGGAAGTGAAGTTTATAACGGAAGAATAAAGGATACCTTCACACCTGTTGTAAAAGACAAACTTGCTCGCTACAATATTGAGACCGTGGAACATAGGATTGTAGGAGACGAGATAGAGAATATAGCAAGTGCTATTAATGAGCTAAGAGACAAGGGGCTAGACTTGATTGTGTGTACTGGTGGTATGAGCGTAGACCCTGACGACCGTACCCCTGGGGCTATCAAGGCAAGTGGAGCTAATATTGTTACATACGGTGCACCTGTACTGCCTGGTGCTATGTTTTTGCTTGGATACTTTGATGATGGAATGCCTATTATGGGACTACCAGGATGTGTTATGTATGCTAGAACTACGATATTTGACCTTATACTTCCAAGACTTGCAGCAGGTCTAAGGGTAAGTAAGAAGGATATCGTAAAACTAGGACATGGTGGTCTATGTCTAGAATGCGAAACTTGTATATATCCAAATTGTGGATTTGGGAAAGGCGTATAATCATGGACTTAATTGGAATTGAATTAGAACATGCTATAGAGATTATTAAAGACAATGTTCCTAAAAAAAGTAAGGCTTATGAACTTTCTCTATGGGATGCAAATAAGCGAATTTTAGCAGAAGATATATATTCTCCTATTGATAATCCTCCATTTGATAAGTCTCCACTAGATGGTTTTGCCCTAAGGTCACAGGACCTTAAAGGGGCCTCAAAGGCTAATCCCATAAGAATATCTGTAGTAGATGTTATTTATGCTGGACATTATAGTCTTAAAGAATTAAAAGCAGGTCAGGCTGCCCGTATAATGACTGGAGCTCCAATTCCATCAGGGGCAGATTGTGTTATCAGGCTAGAAGATGTAGAAGAGGAAGACGGATTCATAATAGTAAGTAAAGAATTAAAGCACCATGATAATTACTGCTTTAAAGGTGAGGATGTAATTAAGGGAACCCACATTTTATCAAAGGGTGAGAAGATTACTTATATAGAACAAGGGATCTTAGCATCCCTAGGAATAGATAGGGTAAAAGTATATGATAAACCAAGGCTTGCCTTACTTGTTACAGGTGATGAACTAGTTGCACCTGGTAAGGAACTAGCTTTAGGTAAAATATATGATTCTAACTTAACTCTTTTGTATTCACGATTAAGTGAGCTTGGCTTTGAACCAGTAATAGCAGACTATTTACCTGATAACCCAAGTCTTGCTGCTGACAAACTAAAAGAGGTTTGTAAAAAGGCAGATATAATTGTTACAACAGGTGGTGTATCTGTTGGTGATAAGGATATACTACATGAAGTCTTACCCCTAATGGGTGCTAAGAGGCTATTTTGGAGAGTTAATTTAAAGCCAGGTACACCAGCTATGTTTGCAACTTATGAAGATAGGGTAATGTTTCACCTATCAGGTAATCCTTTTGCAGCTGTTACGACCTTTGAATTATTAGTAAGGCCATATCTTGCTAAGGTAAGTAAAGATAAGGACCTGGATTTAAACAGGAAAAAGGCTATTTTAGATAATGACTTTACAAAGGAAAGTAAGGGAAGAAGATTTATAAGGGCTAGAGAGACTGATGGTACGGTTACTATACCACAAGTTTCTAAACATGCATCAGGAATTCTTTCATCAATGATAGGCTGTAACTGTCTTATAGATATTCCTGCAGGAAGCCCTAAGCTAGCTAAAGGAACAGAAGTAGAAATTATATATCTCTAGAACCTAGGACTCTAGAAGGGAGATGTTTATGGAGAATAAAGATATGATAAATAAGAATGAAAAGGACTATGAAGAAACAAACATAGTAAAGGTAGAAAAGGGAGAGCTTAAAAAGCTTGATAAAGGTGAAGTAGATAAAATAGATTCAAATACTAAACTTACCCATTTTGATGATGAGGGTAATGCTATAATGGTAGACGTTTCAGGTAAACAAGATACTACAAGAACTGCTGTAGCCAAAGGTAAAATAAAGGTTAACAAAGATGTAATGGATGCAATTATTAACAGAGAAGTTAAGAAAGGAGACGTTCTTGCTGTTGCGCAAATTGCTGGAATAATGGCGGTTAAGAAAACGTGGGAACTCATTCCTTTGTGTCATCCGCTCATGTTACAAAAATGTAGTATAGACTTTGATATAGATAAAGATAAGAATGAAGTTGAGGCAATTTGTACAGTTAAGGTTGATGGAAAAACTGGTGTTGAAATGGAAGCCCTTATGGGAGTACATATAGCCCTTCTTACTATTTATGATATGTGTAAGGCCATAGATAAGTCTATGGTAATGACAGACATACACCTAGTTAAGAAAACAGGTGGTAAAAGTGGTACTTATGTTAATGAAAGGGACAAGTAAAAATAGAGGAGGCGGACTATGTTAGACGAGTTTAATAGGGAAATAGACTATGTCCGGATATCGGTAACCGATAGGTGTAATTTAAGATGTGTATATTGTATGCCAGAAAAGGGTCTAGACTTTATTTCCCACGAGGAAATACTAACATATGAGGAAATAATCCGCCTATGTAAGAGCTTTGCAAGGCTAGGTATTAGCAAAGTGAAAATTACAGGTGGGGAGCCACTTGTTAGGAAAGACCTCCCCTTTTTAATTAAAAGTATAAAAGAAATAGATGGTATAGAGAATGTAACTTTAACTACCAATGGTATAGAACTTCCTAGCCAAATTGAAGAACTTGTAAGGGCAGGAATAGATTCGATTAATGTTAGTCTAGATACCCTAAATAAAGAACATTTTAAAAAACTAACTAGGTTTGATAAAATAGACCAAGTATTAAAGGGAATCAAAGAGGCCCTTAAATATGAGAATGTCAGCTTAAAGTTAAACTGTGTTCCACTAAATACTCAGGACGAGGAAGATGTTCTTAATTTAGTTGCCCTAGCTAAAGACAATTTAATCCATGTCCGTTTTATTGAGGTTATGCCAATAGGTATGGGAAGAGAACTAGAAGGGCTTACAGAGGATGATATTAAAAATTTAATTATAAGCAAGTATGGTCCTATCACCCCTTATAAGGCTAAGTTAGGAAATGGTCCAGCCCATTACTATAAGCTAGATGGCTTTAAGGGTAAGGTTGGCTTTATAAGTGCTGTAAGTCATAAGTTTTGCTCATCTTGCAACCGTATAAGGCTTACAGCAGATGGCTACTTAAAGAACTGTTTACAGTATGCAAGTGGAAGAAACTTAAAAGAGCTTATTAGAAGTGGTCTTACTGATGACCAACTAGTTGAAGTTATTAGGTTAACTATTAATGAAAAACCAAAAGAACATCAATTTGATGAGTATAATAAAAAGAAAATAGTAGATATAAGAGACAAGGATAAAAAAGGAGACATTTCATCAAACCTTGATATAGATGATTTAGAAAGTCGTAGGATGTCTCAAATTGGAGGATAAGATATGGGAAGGGTAACAGCGATATGTATTAGCGAGAAGAAGGGTACAGAAAAGAAAAACGTACATAGTGCCAGACTAATTGCTAATTATGGAATTGAAAACGATGCACATGCAGGAAATTGGCATAGGCAAGTAAGCTTGATTTCGAAAGATAGGATAGATGAATTTAATGAAAAAGGTGCCAAGGTAGAAGATGGAGCCTTTGGAGAGAATATTATAGTTGAAGGTATTGATTTTAAAAGTCTACCAATAGGAACTATTTTTAAGTGTAACGATGTTATATTAGAGTTAACCCAAATTGGTAAAGAGTGTCATTCACACTGTGCAATCTACCACAGGGTGGGAGATTGTATCATGCCAAGGGAGGGTGTTTTTGCCATAGTAAAAGAGGGTGGCATTATTTCTGAAGGCGACGAACTTAGTATAGTTTCTTACGGAAGCATTGGAGAGGTTTAAAATATTATGTATAAGGTTGGAATTATAACAGCAAGTGATAAGGGCGCTATAGGAGAACGAGAAGATAAAAGCAGTGGAGTAATTAGGGAAATTGTAGAAAAGCAAGGTTGGTCTGTTACTGAGTATATCGTTTTACCGGATGAGAAAGAGGAACTAGAAAAGACCATGCGTGATTGGTGTGATAACATAAAGGTAGACCTACTCCTTACTACTGGTGGAACTGGATTTTCAAAAAGAGATATTACTCCAGAAGCAACTATGGCTGTAGCAGAAAAGCTTGTCCCTGGAATAGGAGAAGCTATGAGATACTATAGTTTAAAGATTACTAACAGGGCTATACTTAGTAGGGGGATAGCTGCTATTAGAAAGAGTACTTTAATTATTAATCTTCCTGGTAGTCCAAAGTCTGTTAAAGAGAATCTAGAAGCAGTTATTGATGGTTTGGATCATGGACTTGCTATCTTAAAAGGTGAGGATTCTGAATGTGGGCTAAATGCATAGGTAAGATATATCATGAAGAAAATAAGACAGGTATTAATATGTATCACGATTATTTCTCTAATACTTATGCCAGCATGTACAAAGAAATCTAAGGACAGCAAGGATAAGGAAGAGGTTAATTTACTTGTAGCAGCAGCTGCTAGTATGGAATATTCTTTAGATAAACTAGTTAATATGTTTGAAGTAGAATATCCCTTAATTAATGTGGAAGTTACTTATGATAGTTCAGGAAAATTGCAAAGACAAATAGAAGAAGGGTTAGAAGCTGACGTCTTCTTTTCTGCTGGAATGAAACAGATGATAGAGCTAAAGGAACAAGGCCTTGTAGATAGTGATTCTGTGGTAGAACTTTTAGAGAACAAGTTAGTACTAATTGGACCAGCTATTGGAGATTCAAAAGTCACAAGTTTTAAGACCGTTTTAGATGCTAATATTATAGCAATAGGAGACCCAAGTAGTGTACCAGCAGGCCAGTATGCAGCAAATATTCTTACTAATATGGGGATATACGAAGAAGTCTTAGAGAAGGCAAGTCTAGCATCTAATGTAACTCAAGTCCTAAACTGGGTTGGTGAAGGAAGTGCAGATGTAGGTCTTGTATATTCAACAGACGCTATAACCACTGAAAAGGTTAGGGTAGTTGAAGAAGCCCCAAAGGAGAGTCTTGATACAAGGATAATTTACCCCCTAGGTCTTGTGTCAACTTCTAATAATAAAGAAGCTGCTAGTATATTTATTGAATACTTACAATCTAGTGCAGCCTTAAGAGTGTTTGAAGAGTTTGGATTTAGTATAGCTAATTAGTAGGAGAGAAAGAATGGATTACTCACCAGTTCTAATATCAATAAAAACAGCATCCATAAGTATAGTTATAACCTTCTTATTAGGGATATTTCTTGCAGGTATTTTATTTAGCTATGCTGATAGCAAGATATCCTTAATAATCGATAGTATTCTTACCCTTCCAATAGTCCTACCCCCAACTGTAGCGGGATTTCTTCTCTTAATAATCTTTGGAGTAAATAGGCCCCTGGGTAGGTTCTTTCTAGAATTTTTTGGGGTAAGGGTTGTTTTTAACTGGTCGGCAACTGTATTAGCTGCGGTAGTTATATCCTTTCCCTTAATGTATAGGTCTGCAATTGGAGCATTCAAACAAGTAGACCCAAACTTAATTTATGCAGCCAGGACTCTAGGTATGTCAGAAGGTAAAATATTCTGGAAGGTACTTATTCCAAATGCAAAGCCAGGTATTATTTCAGGAACAATCCTAGCTTTTGCAAGGGGGCTAGGTGAATTTGGAGCAACTATGATGATTGCGGGTAATATTGCAGGTAAAACAAGGACACTACCAGTTGCTGTATATTCAGCAACAGCAGGCGGAGATATGGAAACTGCCAATAAGTATGTATTAATTTTACTAGGAATATCATTTGTTGTTGTATTAGTTATGAACTATCTTTCATTCAAACAGGAGAAGAGGTAACGGAAGACAGTGGGACGGGAAGACAGGAGAAGTGGCTAATGGGATTAGATGTTAAAATTAAAAAAACTTATAAAGACTTCATTCTTGACCTTGACTTTAAATCTGAGGGGGAGAGGGTAGGAATACTTGGTGCTTCAGGTTGTGGTAAAAGCTTAACCCTAAAATGTTTAGCAGGTATTATAAAACCAGACCAAGGTCATATTACATTAAATGACAGAGTATTGCTTGATACAAACAAGAAGGTAAATATTAAGCCCCAAGTAAGAGAGGTGGGTTACCTTTTTCAAAATTATGCCCTGTTTCCCAACATGACAGTTGCTCAGAATATAGCTGTTGGGTTTAAGGGAAGTAAAGAAGATAAGAAAAGAATTATACAGGATATGGTTAATAGTTTCCGTCTAGATGGATTAGAAAATCATTATCCAAGTCAATTATCAGGTGGCCAGCAACAAAGAACAGCCTTAGCTAGGTTGTTAGCTTCTAAGCCCCAGGTTATCTTATTAGATGAACCCTTTTCTGCCCTTGATACATACTTAAAAGAGGAACTCCATATTGAACTAAATAATATCCTTAAGTCTTATAGGGGAGAAGTCATCCTTGTAACCCATAGTAGGGATGAAGTGTATAAGTTATGCGATAAGTTAATTATTATGAAAGACGGTAAAATCTTAGAGTATGGTCCTACTAAAGAATTATTTAAGTCACCTAAAACTCTAGAAGGGGCCAAACTAACAGGGTGTAAGAATATTTCAAGTGCTAGAAAGGTATCAACAAATAAGCTTATTGCTCTTGACTGGGGCATTAACTTAACAGCAAAAGGGCCCCTACCTGATGAGGACTTTTATATTGGTATAAGGGCCCATGATTTTAAACCCTTTATAAAAGATAGTGGAGACATCAATAAAATACCCTGCAAGGTTAATAAGATTATCCAGTCTTTATTTGAATGGAGCCTACTTATTGAAACTAAAGAATGTCAAAGTTCTGACAAGTTTATTTGGTGGAAAATAGGAGAAAGCCATATAAGTAGTCAGGGTTTAAAGGAAGTACCTGAGTATCTAACTGTTGACCCAGAAGATATAATAGTAATTACAAGGTAGACTTATATTAACTAAGGGGATATGGA
>JAAYRG010000195.1 GCA_012518885.1 Clostridiales bacterium
TCTTTTTCATATTTCTTCCATGCCTTTTCTTAGTAATTATTGAATATCTCTGTAAATAAAATTCCGTATTCCCTATTAACTACCCTTCTTCAAAGTATATAAACCACAAAAACAATTTACATTATAATTTTTACAAGCTATAATTGTATTAATAAAAGGTTATATTCTTAACATAATATAAAAGCGCTAATAGGTATCTATAATAATACAAACAAAGGAGATAAGTTTATGGAATTTTTAATGAGTTTAAGTGGCCCCCTACTTTACCTCATAATCTTTGTTGCTAAAACTATCGAAGTATCTATTTCAACAATTCGTTTAGTTTATAATAGCAAGGGCGAAAGATTTAAGGGTGCCATTCTTGGTTTTTTCGAAATAATGATTTGGATCTTGGTAGTAAGCTCTGTACTTAACAATATCACTGAAGACCCCCTTAAGATAATTGCCTATGCAGGTGGATTCTCTCTTGGTAACTTATTAGGAGTATACATTGAGTCCCTAATTGCTATTGGTATATCTTCTATTCAAGTTGTTGTGAATGCTGAGGTTGGTGAAACTTTAGCAGAAAACCTTCGCGAACACGACTTTGGTGTTACCATTATAGAAGGTGAGGGTAAGGACCATAGCAAGAAAAACCTTCTATTTGTTCAATTAAAAAGAAAGAAAATACCTGCTGCAGTTAAAATCATCAAACAAACTGCTCCAAACGCGTATATTAGCGTTAATGAAGTTAAATCAACTATTGGTGGATTCATTAAAAAATAGAAGTCCAATAATAAAAATGTCATTCCTTTCTTAAGTAGAACTTTTCTTAGAAGGGATGACATTTTTTATTCCTATTAAAGTATTCTATGCTACAAACTATATCTACTCCAATACATCAAAATCCCAATTATAGTCTTGGCATCAGTTATTTCACCACTATTTACCTTCTTAAGTACATCCTTAATAGATTCTTTATAAAAGATTAATTCCTCATCCTTATCTAGGTCTTGTTCAGCTACATGCTCTAGGCCCCTAGCTGCATAAATATGTATCCTTTCGTCTTGCCAGCCTGGTGATGAATAGGTTGATGTAAGCAGTTCCCACTCTCTTGCAATATATCCTGTTTCTTCCTTAAGCTCTCGCTTGGCAGCTTCTAGGGGGCTTTCTCCTTCATCTATTAGGCCTGCAGGTAATTCTACCATGTTCTTATCTACTGGATACCTAAACTGTTTAACTAAAATAACTTCTTGCTTATCATTTACAGCGACTATGGCAGCTCCTTCTTTGTGGGCGACTACTTCCCTAATGGTTTTTGTACCATTAGCCAACTCTACATCATCATAAAAAACATCTATTACTCTTCCACTATAAATCTCATTTCTGGATAGTCTCTTCATGCCGTATCCTTTCTAACCTCTACATTCTATAATATTGAAATAATAATTACCTACTCTTTCACCTTTAAATCAAAACCTTGGTCTCTTATTACATTAAGTATTTCTTGGCGCTTTGTGGCCGCCTTACTGTATCTTGTAACTACCTGATCGCTAAAACAATCCACACGCCTACTTGTATCCCTTAAATCATAGTAGGTTTGCATCTCTTCATCATAATCTTTAAGTTCTTCAAGGTAATTATCATAGATCTTATAAGTATTCTCAAACACCCTATATTTCATATCCATTCTAGGTTTTAACTGTGGTTCTTGGTTAGGGTAACCGATAGCAAGCCCTAATACAGGGAAAGTAAACTTTGGTAAAGCTAATAGCTTACACAAATTAGTAGGCTCGTTAAGGATACTTCCTAGGTATACCGTTCCCAAACCTAGAGATTCAGCTGCATTAACAACGTTTTGAGCCATTAGACATGCATCAGTAAATGAAGCAAAGTAATGATCCATACCATTAACATTGTCTAAATTGCCATTCTTTTCCTCAAGAATCTGGTAGTTACGCATTTGGTCTACAATAAAAATCAAGAGTTCTGGAGCTCTTGCTACATATTCTTGAGTACATATTGATGCTATTTCACCCTTAAGCTTCTTATCTGTTATACGGATTATTGAGCAAGCCTGCATACCAGTTGAAGTCGCTGTACGCCTAGCAACTTCTAATAATTGGTCTAACACTTCCTTAGGAATGTCCTGTTCTTTAAACTCTCTTATAGTACGATGGTCTAATTGCGATTTTATGGTTTCGTTAATAACTTGACTTTGTTCCATTAATTAAAGTACCTCCTAATAATCTACTGCAAAGAAGCTATTAGTTAGCTCTATGCAGTAGTTCTTAAAGATCTTTTAGTTGTCTTACTAGGATTTATAGTTATATTTCCTATACTTGTCGTCTTCTTTTTTATTGTCTTTTTTCTCCACTACAATATCCTTAGAATTAAAGGTAAAGACATCATTAAATGCCTCTAAGTCCTCTTCAGTTCCAAGACCATGACTTACTAATCCTGTTAATTCTGTTGCTGCATTTGTATTAAGAAAATCATCAGTATCCTATAAATATTGTACTTATCATCATAGTCGTTATATGCTTTCGATTTATTTGATTTATCCTTCATTTTAATCTCCTTTTTGCTTCGTTATATTGATATTATGTCAAAAAGGAGAATAATTAATCCAAAATATAATCCTATATCAAAATCTACTCATATATAAATCTATACTCCTGAATAAGCACAGAAGCCTCCATCTACTGGAATAACTACACCATTAACAAAGCTTGATGCTTCTTCACTTACTAAAAATAATAGGACTCCAACAAGTTCGTCTACCCTACCAAATCTCTCCATAGGTGTCTTGTCTATAATTTTCTTTGCTCTTTCTGTATATTCTCCGTCTTCATTTAATAGCAGTTCTTTATTTTGATTTGTCAAAAAGAAGCCTGGAGCTATTGCATTAACCCTAACTCCTACTTTTGATAAGTGAACACTAAGCCATCTCGTAAAGTTAGAAATAGCAGCCTTTGCACCTGAATATGCTGGGATTTTTGTTAGGGGAGTAAAGGCATTCATAGATGATACATTAATTATCGAACATCCCTCTCTTCCTACCATATCCTTTACAAATTCTTGACATGGAAGGAAGGTTCCAAGATAATTTAAATCAAATACATATCTTATTCCTTCTTCATCTAAATCAAACAAACTAACAGTATCATCATCACCCTTATTTAGGTCTTCAGGATAAAGGTATTCTCTTGATGTACTTCCTCTTGGGTGGTTACCACCTGCACCATTAAGTAAAATGTCACATGGTCCTAGCTTGTCCAAAATCTCTTGACGGGCTTTACTTAGACTTTCTCTACTTAATATGTCTACTTCAACTCCAATTGCTGTACCGCCATTTGCTTCTATCTCATCAATTTTATATTGAAGTTTTTCTTTACTTCTACCTAAAAGAGCAATCCTAGCTCCACATTGTACTAAAGCATCAACCCAAATTCCTCCTAATACTCCAGTACCACCTGTTACAACTACTACCTTTCCTGATAAATCCACTTTAAAAGGTAACTTCATAGGTTTTCCCCCTTTAATAATATGTTAACAACAGTATTATACATCAAAACCTATGTAGTAGTAAACTTTATAAATCACTTTGGCCAATTACCTAATAAGCCAAACTATTTACCCAGGCTAGGGCTTCTAGGTATTTATCAGTATACAAGTCAACCGTTAACTTGGAGTCTATTTTAGAGAGGGCATTTTCCGTTAGTTCTAGCTTCTCAGAACTAATTACTGTATTTAACATCCTTTTAATATCATTATTTTCTCCTAGTAAGGCCCCTTTAACTTCTTTTGATAAGGGTAAGTCATCCATAATTGACTTCATGTCCCTATTCATTAAGACATCTATAGAAGAAAACATTCCAGCTAGAAAATATTCTGATTTTGCCTTCTTCTGGCCGATTTCAACAGCAAGTAGTTCCATTATTTTAGCCCTAATTAAGCTGATGTTTATTAATTCTTTATTATCTATTACTTGAATATCCTTTAACAATAAAATATATAACCATTTTCTTATTTCACTTATACCTAGGTGAACAAGTGCTTGCTTTAGGGAGGTTATTTTATTTACTAAACTAAAAAAGGCTGAATTAACTAGTTTTAACAACTTATAAGAAAGTCCTATGTCAGTCTCAATAATATCAGCGAGTTCTTGGTAGTCTAGATCTTCTTCGTCATTAATAACTTCAAGTATCCTAACGATATTAAAGTTTATAGTATCAACTTCTTGACTTTTTATAATAACAGGTTTGCTAAAGAAATAGCCTTGAAAATAATCATACCCCATATTCAGAGCCATTTGATATTCAAACCTTGTTTCTATCTTTTCTGCAAGAAACTTTAACTTCCCCTTATAAGTGTCCATTAACATTTTTTGCTTTATTATATCCATACCTGAAAACTCAATCTTTACAATATGGGCCAATTCTAATAAGGGCAAGAACCTTTCATTGTAATAAAAATCATCAAGGGCTATAGTATAACCTTGTTCGCTTAACTTCCTACAGGCCTTAATCAAGTCTTCATTTATCTCTGCCCTTTCAACAAGTTCTATAACAACCTCATCCTTAGGTAATAATAAAGGTATTTCTTTAATTATCATGTCATGGGAAAAATTAATAAATGCTTTCGTCCCGCTAGTTATGTCTTCAAAGTGCATACTTAAGAAAGTATTATTAATTACCTGAGCAGTAGCATGGTTGTCATCTATACCTTGATATGAATTTTCCATACTACTACGATATAGCAATTCATATCCTAGTACCTTCATTTTTCTATCAAAGATAGGTTGACGCGCTAGATATATATCCATTTTATTGTCTCCTTAAATTCCTACACTTTTACTTTTAACAACAATTCACATCAAAAAATATTGATGTTTTATAGCTTAAACACCTCAAGAACTCTAAGTATACTATCCTTTACTCTAAATCTAACCTCAAACCCTGCAAATTCAAATCCATAAACCCTGTTAGGGTCATCTTGATAAGAGGGTCTTGGGTCCTGCTCAAGTACTGATATAAGACCCTTTTGTAATCCCCTTGGAAGCAAGTCAAGATACTTACTAGGAAATACAACCTCAAGCCTTTCCTTCTTAATCTTATCTACATATCCCCCTCTTGCGTCAGGGTGGCTATCACAATAGGATAGATAGGGCTTTATATCATAGATAGGTGTATTATCCATTAGGTCTGCTCCAGATACATGTATCACTGGCCCAACCTTAGTATCAAGTTCAATACCTTCAAGTCTTACACTAGATAATCCTATTGGATTTGGGCGAAAGGGGGAACGTGTTGCAAATACTCCCATCCTTGTATTACCACCTAGCCTTGGAGGCCTTACTGTTGGCGACCATTTATCTCTTGCTACCTCGGAAAATTCCCATATAAGCCATATATGAGAAAATTCTTCCAACCCCCTTAGGGCATCAGGATTTCTATATTCCGACTCAAATACAATGGTAGCTTTTAGGTCATTTATTAAGCCGCTTTGCCTTGGTATCCCAAATTTAGTCGGGAAATCAGTATGGATTCTTGCAATTATTTTCATATATACTGAGTTAATCCTTTTACTATTTTATTTAAAAATTAACCCTATTCACTCCTTTTCCCCTCTTATTTGCATCTAATCTAAGTTAATTTTATTTAGCCTAAATACTTCTATCATCTCAGCTGTTAAAGATATGGTGCTATCTGGCTTTGGAATATCCTCTCTCTTTACCCAGACCCCTACAGAAAGTTCATCCCTATCAAGATGAATGGTAGAATCTCCATCAAGTTCAGCAAAGAAACCTGCTAAAAGCGTATCACTAAAAGGCCATGGCTGACTTTTATAGTACCTAATATTCTTAACCCTTAGTCCTACCTCTTCCATTACTTCTCTTCTTACTGTTTCCTCTAGGCTTTCACCAATCTCATTATATCCAGCAACTAAGGCGTAATTCTTATATTCCCTTCCCTTATACTTGGTTAAGAGTAATTTATCACCATCATATAGGCCAACAATTACACTCGGTGAAATCGTTGGATAAACTGTAAAACCACAACTTTCACAATGTAACATACGCTCTTTCACAGACCTTTTTAAGGACTTACCACATCTACTGCAGAACTTATGATTTGTATACCACCTACTAAGTTGCAATCCTACTGCCCCAGCAAATGACCTCCAGTACTTTTGCTCTGTTCGAAACCTACTACTGCTTACATATGTCCATCCCGGTTGTTCTTCTATGTCTTCCTCTACAAGGTAATAATTTAAGTTATCAATAGTAAAAAGAAACTGAGCCTTCTCCATTAATGTAGGATGGCTAGAATAAAAGTCAGCAAAGGTTGGATACCATAGTTTATCCTTATCCTCTTTGACTAGAACATTACTATTTTGGTAGGTAAGAAACAAGTCATCTAATTTAGCCTTGTTGTTATTAAATTCATTACGAAATACCCTTGGTTTAATCTCATGAATCATGCCTTTTCTCCTTGGATACTATAGCTATAAACAAAATCGTCCATATAATAGCCACTACCTATATCAATTATCTCTTCACGAATCCTAATAAAACCAAGTTTCTCATATGCCCGAATTGCAATATCATTATACTTATTCACATTTAGGACTACTAAGGAAAGCCCAGCCTCCTTGGTCCTTTCTATAATAAAGTCTAACATCTCCTTAGCTATACCCTTGCCCCTGTAGTCTTTATGTAAATAAAACTTACTTAAGTACATATGGTCCTCTTTAGGTATTAAGGCTATGAATCCTACCTTTTTACCATCTTCATTTACAACAAAATAATACTTATAACCACTATGTAGCTGTTCTTTTATAGCATTAACTGACTGGAACTTGTCTATCATATAGTCATTCTGGGCCTCACCTAGTATAGGGTCATAATGGTCCTTCACTATAGTAGACGCCAATTTTGACATTTCTCTTATTCCATCTATATTAGATATTAATAGTTCTATAAATCTCAAGTTTCCTTTTCTCCTTACCATTTGTAATTTATCTTAAACTTTCCCTTACTGTTAAAAGTTGTTATTTATCTTCTATTATACAATACATTCAAGGTAATAATCTAGGTGAAGAATTACCAAATTTCAACTTTCTACAAGGCAGTCCCCTTTTTAGGTATGAAAAGTCCTGTCATATCTACCCCTTCATGTTCTAATAACTTTACCTTAGTTTCAATTCCACCACCGTAACCAGTAAGACTACCACTTTTACCTACTACTCTGTGACAGGGTATAATTATTGATATAGGATTATGGCCAATAGCCCCTCCAACAGCTTGGGCTGACATTTTCTCCTTACCCATTCGCCTAGCCACTTCCTTTGCTATGTCTCCATAGGTAGTTAACTGGCCGTATGGAATTTCAAGTAGAAGACTCCATACCTCTTGCCTGAATTCTCCTCCCCTAGGTGCTAGCGAAAGTCTAGATATTGACGGTTTATTCCCATCAAAATAGTCATCTAGCCACTTAACCCCTTCCTTAATGACATTGATATCCTTATTTTCTATAATATCTTCTTCTAATAGACTATCTAGATACTTGTGGTTACCTATATATAATCCAATGATGCTATGGTCGTTACTGGCTAATATTATATTTCCTAAGGGGGACCTATAATTTGAATAATAATACATCTTTTATCTCCATTTTCATTTAGACTTATTTTTTTCTTGCTTTTTATCTTTTTTCTTATCTTTTATTTTTTCTTTAATCTTATAAATTAATTCTAATGCTATCTGGTTTGCAATCTGTCCCATAATATATTCCTTTCAAGTTGGTTTCATATAGCAACTAGTTTTATTATATCATTTACATATTTCTATCACAACACCAGACAACTAAAGTTAACATAACTTGTGAAGCTTAGTTGGTTTATCTATTGGCTTTTATTGTGTATTATAGAATTAGGAGGTATGAAAAGTATGAATAATAAAGAAAATATTGCTATTAACCTACGTTATTTAAGAAATAGCCTTGGTCTATCTCAAGAAGAAGTAGCCGAAAAAATTGGAGTAAGTAGACAGTCTGTTGCAAAGTGGGAAAACGGTGATTCCCTACCTGATATTTTAAAATGCGAAGCACTAGCTGATTTGTATAATGTTTCTTTAAATGACCTTGTACGTTATGACCCTACTGAAAACGGAATACCTATCCCGCCAAAGGACAAGCACATGTTTGGCATAGTTACTCTAGGAGAAAGAGGCCAAATTGTTTTACCAAAGGCTGCAAGAGATACCCTAGGGTTAAAAACTGGGGATAGGCTTGTAGTATTAGGAGATACAAGTCCTACAAGTCAAGGACTTGCCCTTATAGATAGCCAGAAATTCCTGCATACGACTGGCCACCTTATAGATGACATTCTAAAAGAGTAAAGGAGGAAAAATTATGAATATATTATCTGTAAAGAATCTTTCCAAGACCTATCCAAACTTTGTACTTGATAATATTAGCTTTGACCTACCCCAGAGCAAAATTATGGGCCTTATAGGGGTTAATGGCGCAGGAAAGACAACAACACTTAAATCTATGCTAAATTTGGTAAACCCTGATAGTGGTAGAATTGAGATGTTTGGTAAGACCTTCATAGAGAACGAAGAAAGTTGCAAGCAAGAAATTGGTGTAGTCTTTGGAGGTACTTACTTTTTCAACCATAAGAAACTCAAAAGCATTACAGCAGTTACAAAACGTTTTTATAAGAATTGGGATGATAAAGCATACGAGAAATACATGAAGGCCTTCTCCCTTACGGAAGATAAAAGACTTAAGGAACTCTCCTCAGGTATGAAGGTTAAGTATATGTTAGCCCTAGCCTTGTCCCATAAAGCAAGGCTACTTATCTTAGATGAACCTACTAGCGGCCTAGACCCTGTTTCAAGAGATGATATATTAGGCTTGCTAGTTAATCTAGTTAAAACCAAGGATATAAGTGTTCTTTTTTCTACTCATATAACATCTGACCTAGAAAAATGCGCTGACCATATTACCTATATTAAAGATGGTAAACTTCTAATAAGTGCAAGTAAACCAGAATTTATCAAATCTTTCGACCATTTAAAAGAACAGAAAGATAAAGGGGATTTGACCTTAGAAGAAATAATGATTCGAACCGAAAGGAGTAATTATGATATATAATCTTTTACATAAAGAATTACGACTTGCTGCACATCCTAATCTGTTTGTATTTATCCTTTTAGGTGTACTAGTAATTGTTCCTGCCTATCCTTACGGAGTAGTTTTCTTATTTGGCTGCCTCGGTCCATATATAACCTTTATGTATGGTAGAGAAACTAATGACATTTACTATACCTCCTTGCTTCCAGTTAAGAAGGCAGATACCGTAAAGGCTAAATGTCTACTTATGGTCTTATCTCAGATAACTCAGCTACTTATTTCCCTACCCTTTGCTATACTAAGGGTTCATATATTACCTGATGGTAACCCTGTTGGGATTGAGGCAAATGTGGCTTTTTATGGCTTTGGCCTAATAATATATTCTGTGTTTAACCTAATTCTTTTAACACAATTTTTTAAAACTGGCTACAAAGTTGGCAAGGCTTTTATAGTAGCAAGTATTCCAATATTATTTTTAATAATCGCCATGGAGGTAATAGTTCACTTCCCTAACTATAAATGGCTTGATAGCACAAGCCCTGATATGATGTTAAGACAAGTTCCTGTTCTTATCCTTGGGATAATAATATATATTCTTGGTATGTTGGCTGCTTATAAAATATCAGCTAACAGATTTCAAAAGGTTGACCTATAATTAGTCCTTAAATATGCAAAAGACCTGAAAGTCTTGAAAATATTTATAACTTTCAAAACTTTCAGGTCTTTATATTTTTTTATTATAGCTTATTTAATACAGTCATATTTAACAAGACTATCATTTTGAGTATATTCATCTACTTCACGTAGTGTTTCTACTATACCTTTAACATCTATATGATCTATAAATTCTTCAATAGCCTTTACACCAATATCAGCATGTTTTTCACGCTCTTGTGGTGTTGTAAGTAGAGGCGTTGCCATATGGTCTGCTGGCCTATCAAAGTAAGAACCAACTGCTGCTGATGGTAATGCAAATTTACCTAACTTGTTAGCAGGATTCTTAGCCATTCCCTGTAACATACTTTGTACATCATAGGTAACTGAATTGGATTCAGCTACATTTAGTGGAACATCTTCTAGCCTTCCAAGAACCTTATATGCACCTATACATATATCATTAAAAGTTTCCATAAAATCAAAGCTTAGATCTTTATTATCTGCAGCCTTTACCATATCAATATATAGTATTGGACACTTAGTTTCTTCAAAGAAATCACGTATAACTGGTCCAACTGTTAGGTAGGCAGGTGCATGACAAGTTACATATACTTGTCTTCTAAAACCTTGTCTTAGTAAAGACTTAGCTATTTGGTACAAGTAGTTCATTCCATCCTTTACAGACATTTGCACAGTTCCCTTAGCACAGTTTGTCCCACCTGCAAAGAAGTAAGGAAGGTTATGAAGTACTAAACCGTCTGTTTCCTCTGCCATCTTTAAGGCTAGGGCTTCTGCTACAACAGTTTCTGCATCAAGAGGCATAGCTCCATGAGTTTCAGTTACTCCAACAGGTACATAGATAATATCATTTCTACTTAAGTACTCTTCTACTTCACCATTAGTTAGCTTGGATAAAAATCTCGTTCTCATCTCTATCATTCTAATCTCCTATAAATTAAGCCCTTCACATCTAAATAGAAATTACTAATTAACTATTTAGTTTTTCTTCCTTTAGGTTCCATATTAAACCAACACCAATTATTTCGATAACAACTGCTATTAGTGGAACTCCTGTTCCTAATAAACGGATACTATTTACAACTTCTACTGTTTGGCTTGGCGCATCAGCAACAAATCCTATTAAGGCTAAGACACCACTTACACCAACAGATGCTACTGTAGAACCAATTTTTCTTGAAAAAGTATAAATTGAATATAGAGAAGCATCATATCTTTTTCCAGCTAATTTTTCATTGTAATCAATCGCGTCTGTAACAAATGCCCATACAAGCATTGTAAATGTACTTTGTCCAATACTACTAATAATGTAAAGTGCTATATAAAGGTTAACGTTATGAATTGGCACAAAGAATAAGAATGCTGAAATAAGTAGGTTAAAAATAAGTGCTGTTAATAAGGTTTTCTTCTTACCAAATTTCGCTGAAATTGAAGGTATAACAGGGAATAGTAATAGGGATACTGGAATTGCTCCAAGTGTAGCAATTTGTAATGCCTTTGGTGCTTGGTAGAATTCTTTGTACATAAATCCACCAAATTGACTATTACCAGTTATAAATATTAAAGAACCGATAGAAGCAAACATGATTCCAAGTAGTGGTCTGTTTTTTAATGCTGTCTTTAATACTTCTGAATACTTGTATTTTTCTTCCTTCTTTTCTTCTACCTTAATTCTCTCTGGAGTTAGCTTGAATAGCAAGCTGTATAGAACTATACACATTACTGCAGAAATAATACCGAAAATTAAATATCCACCTGGTGCAGGATTATTGTTTTTATCCCATATTAACATTGGAACTAGGGATAGGTAACCATAACCAACTGCCATACCACCAAAAGCTCTTGATCTTGATAACTTAGTTCTTTCAGCAGGTTTATCAGTTACAACAGATGCCATTGAACCAAAAGGCATAGAAGTTCCTGTATAAGCCATACCATATAAGATATAAACAAATACAACCCATACGTGTTTGATAGTAGATGACCATGTTGATACATCAAGGAATCCTAGAATAGCTGATATAGCTAGTGGCCACATTGCTATCTTAATATATGGTTTAAACTTGTCTCCACTTTTACCGATTTTCCAACGGTCTGGGAAAGAACCGATAATTGGGTCATTAATAGCATCAAATAATCTTGCTCCTAAAAACATAGTTGCCATGAATGCTGGGCTAATTTTTAATACATATGTGCAGAACATTAAAAAGAATGCATCAAAATATAAATTAACAAAGCTTCCAGCCATGTCTCCGAACCAATATCCAAGTTGGTCTCTTACTCCAAAAGGTCTAATAGATTTATTATCCATTTTTTCTCCTCCTAAAAATATAAAATAAATAGACAAAATTATTTTTACAATAGTTTTTACGTTTCTTAAATTTTTATTTTTTTCTTATAGTTCTTACCTCTGCACTTGGTCGAAATATGTCAAAATTGATGTTAAAACAAAAATTTAAGTGAACTTATAATACAATATTATTAGCAACTTTACGTGTAAAAACACATCATTCATGTATACTATAATTGCATAGAATTATTAAAGTAACTTTTGTGCACGTACATGATATATTTGTGTAAATTAATATGCTTTATAAAAGCTATAATTAAAACACAATTTTAGTTGAAATAACCAAGGGAGGTTCAAAATGAAAAAAATTGATATCCATATTCATACAGAGGAACATTCTATTCAAATTGGTGAAAAGCGCATTCCATCTGTAGATGAACTGGCTAATTCCATATATGAGGATTTAAATGTGGACAAGGCTATACTAATGACTACTATAGATAATAATTGTAGTGACCCAGCAACTTTAGAAAAACTTTGCGATGAAGCAAATAAAAGGTCTTGTGAGCTAGCAACAAAATATAAAGATTTGCTTTACTGGTTTTGCTATGTTGACCCTAGGATTGGAAGCAACTCAGCCGAAACTGACTTCTCTCCTTATTTAGAGAAGTACAAAAAAATGGGTGCTAAAGGACTTGGAGAGATATTTGCAAATATCTACTTTGATGACCCAAGGGTTGAAAATCTTTTATCTTACTGTGAAAAGTATGATATGCCTATCTTGTTCCACTTATCTCCTGAAGTTGGTGGTCCATATGGTATAGTAGATGATTTAGGCCTACCTAGGCTAGAAAAAATGCTTAAGAAGTTTCCAAACCTTAAGTTTATAGGTCACTCACAAGTTTTCTGGTCTGAGATAAGTACAGATGTAACAGAAGAAAATAGAAATGGCTACCCAACAGGACCTGTAAATCCAGGACGTGTTGTTGAGCTACTAAGAAAATATCCTAACCTTTATGCCGACTTATCTGCAGGCAGTGGTTATACAGCTATTAGCAGAGATGTTTCATTTGGATATAGTTTCCTTGAAGAATTTCAAGACCGTCTAATGTATGGTACAGATTACCTTATTCCAAGAGGTGATATAAGACTTACAGAATTCTTAGATAGCGCAGTTGACCAAGGTAAAATATCAAGAGAAGCATACGAAAAGATAGTACGCAAAAACGCAATCAAAATCTTAAATCTAAACTAGTAAAAAAAGTAGCAAAGCCACTTTAATAACAAGTGGCGAGCTACTTTTTTTATGTTATAGCCTTATACTTTGTCCTATATTCCTTTGGAGTCATTGACACCATTTTTTTAAATACTCTAGAAAAATATTGAGGATCACTAAAGCCAACCATAATAGAGATATCGGTTATTAAAAGATTTGATCTTGTTAATAGCTCCTTAGCTTCTTCAATTCTTTTGTTATTAATATAGCTTGTAATAGTAGTACCCATTTCCTTTTTAAAAGTTCTCATAGCATGGGAAGGGTGTATGTGTATACTTCCTGCTATTTTTTCTATAGATAGATCCTCAGAAAAGTTAAGTTCTATAAAATTTATAATTTTTTGTGATAAGGTGTTAAAATCAATCTTCCTTACATTTCTTACAGCTTTCACACATTCATCCAATATATTGTCGTGGATTTTTTTTAATTGCGTAATGTTATTAGTATGCTCAATCATTATGGCATACTTTTCCGTAATATAATGGGCATTAACAGGAGATACTCCTCCCTTTTCAGCAGCATATCCATAAAGCGTGTTGTGTGATAAGAGAAAGTTTTTATATGAACGAACTTGGTCACCTGGAACCCTCTTTAATATATCAACAGTATCTCCATCCATCAATTTTTGAATCGTAGACTTAAAGTCTTTGATTGCGTTAATATCTCCGTACTGAATTGCATGCATAAGTTCTTCTCTAAATTTATGAGCTTTGATTATTACTTCATTTTTGGCATTATTATTATCATGAGTCTTCATAGGTTTGCATACTTAGCAATATATCTTCTCTTTTTTAGTATATTTACTAGCCTTTATCTTTTTGCTGTATGCCCGTCATCACCTCTTTATAATCTTATTATATTTTTATGATTTTATCAATTTATTCTTATGAATTTTACATTATTTATTCTATAATTATAAAACACTTTTTTATTTTTACTTTTTTAGGCAATATATCCTTGAACTATTATTATCGTTTCACTTTCAGTTCTTGCTTTTTTCTTTCTGTTTTATTATAATATCCTTACTAAATATAAGGGGACTATGAGTATGAATCAAAGAGCAAAACTTATATTACAGCAATTAGAAGATAAGGGTTCTGTTAGAGTATCTGAGCTTAGCAAACAACTTGGATGTTCAGAGGTTACAATAAGGAATGATATTCAAAAACTTGAA
>JAAYRG010000196.1 GCA_012518885.1 Clostridiales bacterium
CGTATAGCTTTTTTTCTCCCCTCGTTAGCAGGTGGAGGAGGACAGAAAGTAACCTTAGATATAATAAGAGGGTTACTTGATGAAGGATTCCATGTTGAATTAGTACTATCTAGAGCTGAAGGTCCACTGTTAAACAGGGTTCCAGAGCGTTGCTCGATTATCGATTTGGATTCATCGCGAACAGCAACTAGTTTCTACAAACTTATAAGATATCTTAGAGAGGAGAGCCCTGATTTTATAATTTCGGGCTTAAATCACGCTAATATACTAGCTATAATAAGTGCTTCACTGGCGCGAGTCCCTACCAAGGTTATCATTACGATTCACAGTGTGATCACTAGGAGAAATGAAAAAAAATCATTATTCAAATCTAGGCTTCTTCTGAGCTTAATGAAATTAACGTTTTTTAAGGCTTCTGCGATTATTGCTGTCTCAAAAGGGGTAGCCAAAGATCTTTGCCGAAACCTGAATTTAGATAAAGATAAGGTATTTGTCATTTACAATCCAGTAGTAGATGATAAATTAATAATTAAGGCACAGGAAGGAGTCGAAATGTTATGGTTTAAAGAAAAGGAGTCTCCTGTAATTCTATCGGCGGGTCGTTTAACTGATGTAAAAGATTACAGCACTCTTATTCGAGCTTTTGCTAAAGTCAGAGAGAGCGTTAACTGTAGACTTGTAATACTTGGGGAAGGTGATGAACGGGAACAACTTGAAAATCTTGCGAGTGGGCTAGGAGTTCAAAAACATCTTTGGATGCCTGGATTTGTCGATAATCCGTATAAATATATGAGGAAATCTGATTTATTTGTTTTGTCATCAAAGAGAGAGGGGCTCCCCACTGTACTGATTGAGGCAATGGCCTGTGGTACTCCCATAATAGCGTCAAAAAGTCCTGGGGGCACCACAGAAGTTCTAGAAAACGGGAAATATGGGCATCTATTTGAAGTAGGTGATGTTGATGGTCTCGCTAAACTGATATGTATTATGCTGGATGGTTCTGCTTCCATGAAAAATATGCAAGAATGGTCCCAAAAGTTTTCAATTGAGAATGCTATCGTAGAATACAAGAAGCTGCTTGAATATCTAGGTGGTTGAGACACTAGGTTTTGTTTGACCCTCGTATTATGGCGAATTGCTGTCTAATACTTTAATTACGCTGTAATTGTTCGTTATTTAAGCAATCACTTTATAAAATAGAATGAAAAGACTCAACGGTGTATTTAAGATAGGAGTATGAGTATGGGTAACTGGTAATTCTTCACATTCATTCTGAAACACATGGTCAGTAGATTGTGACCATTATCAGTGCAAATAACCAATCTATCAATTGTTCTACATGATAGACAGCCTTTCTATGTTATTCTGTCAGCATTTTCGAGCAAAGCTCTGAGTACTATGTGACATGATATAATATGTCGATCATAAACGTCGCTGATAGAAATTGTAAAAATAATATGTAAAAACCAGCGATGTAGCTATACTTCAAATCAGTTTGCCATAAGTGGTCGACTATACTGGTCACCGATTGTTAGTGGTTGATTAAATAAATAGCTTACTAAAGCACTATAAATGCCTAACAATAGTAATTGATTTTGAAATAGGCAGAGTTGTTTGGACTGGTGAAGGATGTTCTAAAGAGCGTTGACTTAATTCTTTAATTAAATGCTTAGTGAATCCAATGACAAAATCAAGGCTATTGCTATGGATATGTGGGGAACATTCGCACAAGTCGTGAATGAAGGTTGCCAAGCCAGAACTAGATCAATAGTTATGGAGATTAACATTATAGCTTTAACCTAGGTTGAGCCAGAACGGACAATAAGGACTTAGGGATAAGATGGATAAGATAATTGTATAATTGCTTCGTATTTAATGCTAACAAATAATAAGTATTATATCAAAAGAGGTATCTTAATGAAAAAGGCAGCACTTTTAGTAATGATCATTACAATAGTATCTAAGATTCTGGGATTCGGACGAGAAATAGTACTTTCATATGTCTATGGAGCGTCATCAATCACAGATGCTTACCTAATATCCCAAACAATACCACTGACGATATTTGCTTTCGTTAGTTCTGGAGTAGCTAAAGGTTTTGTTCCAATGTATAGTAGGATTCGTAAAGAGTATGGGCAACTTAGTGCTAATCAATTCACTAGTAATTTAAGCAATTCTTTATTATTATTGGCCTCCCTTATTGTTGTGATAGTTTTGGTATTTACGCAACCGATTGTAAAATTATTTGCTACTGGTTTTACTGGGGAAACATTGGAGTTGGCTGTTAATTTTACTAGAATAACTATTTTTGGGGTTTATTTTACAGCAATGTTGCATGTATTCGCTGGTTATTTAAGAGTACACGAAAATTATATTGCACCAGCTCTAATTGGCTTACCCATGAATATTATTATAATTGGTTCTTTGTTTATTAGTACAGGGACAAGTATTTATGTGATTGCAGTTGGAAG
>JAAYRG010000197.1 GCA_012518885.1 Clostridiales bacterium
GTTTGTTGTGGCGACTACATTATACACGAAAAGGGAGGTCATTGCTTTTTTAGTTTAAAAAGTGATGTAAACCTTGGAACTATAAGGTTTTATATAAAAAGGAAGGTAGTAAACTTGACACTACCAGTAAAATTAAGGAGGAATCTATATGACTACTAATTTAGGAGGAAGAATTGCTGAGATTTTGAGAAATAAAAACATCAAACAAAAGTCCTGGTTTTTTGTATTTATGTGTTAGTAATATCAATCATATGTTTTCTGTTAACTATAGAATTTAATATAGAATCATTATTTCTAAAGCAGTAATTTCCTATCCTTATTCTACTTTCTCAATATCCTTAATATCTGTAGGAACAATCATAGACTTATAGGTATTATAGGTAACGAATCCAGGTTTACCGCCCTTAGGCTTATTAAGGTGTTTCTTCATAGTATAATCTATCTCAACCTTACCACTTTCACGGCCACTAGAGTAGTAAGCAGCAAGTCTTGCTGCCTCATAAATAGTAGAGTCAGCTATTTCCCTACCGGCTGTTTTAACTATAACATGGGAACCAGGGATTTCCTTAGCATGGAACCACCAATCATCACTTGATGCAATTTTAAATGTAAGTTCATCATTTTGATAATTATTTTTACCAACATACATATTAAAACCGTCTGATGACACATAATGATATGGCTTGCTTTTGCTTTCCCTTTGTTTTTTCTTCTTACCATCAGCTCTTTTTCTTACATATCCATAATCCATTAGTTCTTTACGAATTTGGTTTAAATCAGCCTCATTAGAAGCGATTTCAAGAGCATTCTTAATGGAACCTAGATGGTCAAGTTCATCCCTTGTTTCTTTAATCTGAATAGTAAGGGCCTCATATGTTCTCTTTAGCTTGTTGTATTTTGAAAAATACTTCTGAGCATTCTCGGCCATAGATAGGTTTGGGTCGAGGGGAATTACAACTTCTTGGCCATCATAATAATTAATGGCCTTAAACTCCTTATCTTTTGGATTAACATTATATCCATAGACATTAATAAGTTCACCATATATTCTAAATTTCTCACGTTTTTTAGTATCCTCATACTGCTTTAGTTGTATATCTAACTTCTTAGAAGCTCTCTCGGTAGCGTTAGCAACTATCTTTCTTAAACTTGCAGATTTTTGTCCAATTGTATTACTTAAAATCTTAGAAGAATAGTAGGTTTCTAATACTTCAGATATAGAAGAGAACTCTTTTGAATCAAGGTCTTCATAAATATTAAGCTTTATACATGAGAACTCAACAGGCTCATCCTTCTTATAGATAATATTAGGCACAAAGTCCTTTTCTTCTAACTTACTAGTCAAGGTCTTAAAGCTATCAAACAAGCCAAGTCTTTCTTGTTCAGACAATCCGCTAGTAGACATTGAAGAATCGACAGAAGCCCTATAGCATAACTCATTAGCAAGAAGAGGACTAAAACCTGTTATAGAAGAATAGATAGCCTTAAAAACAGGCATAGGTTTAGATAGGACCTTCTTTTCAAAATCATCATAAGTTATTAAGAAAGGATTAAGTTTCTCGATTTCTTCTGGCTGAAAATACTGCCTACCAGGAAGGACCTCCCTAATAGAACTAACAGCATGGGAAACATGTTTGATACTATCTATAATCATATCCTTATCATTACAGAAGATAATATTACTATGCCTACCCATCAGTTCAACAATCAAGAACTTATAAGATAGATCACCAAGCTCATCTAAGTGTTCAAGTTTAATCCTTATAATACGCTCAAGACTTGGTTGGGA
>JAAYRG010000028.1 GCA_012518885.1 Clostridiales bacterium
AGGATAAAGGGGATTACTCCTGCAGCAAGGGCAGCCCTGGCTGTAAGATTAGCTTGGTAGGCTAACCAGGCAGTACCAAATCCATAGCAGATGGCAGTAGCTAGAACCATCCCTCCCATACACAAAAGCCAATTATTAATAAACTTGTCGATGAAGTAACCAGCTACAAGGGCCATAAAGATAAATCCAATTAGGTAACCACCAGTTGGACCAAGAAGTTTAGCTGGGCCACTTGAGAATCCTGAGAATACCGGAAGTCCTATAAAGCCAACTAATAAATATATAAACAGGCTGATTGTGGCATTTTTCATCCCAAGTACATATAGGGCAACAAAAATAACTAGGTTAGTTAAGGATATAGGCACAGGCCCTATGGGTATTGATAAGGGACCAAGTACAGACATAAGGGCAGCCATTATGCCAACACCGGCCATTTGATATGTTTTTGATTTTTTAACTATATAAGTCTTGCTTACTTCCATGAATAAGGTCCTCCTCTTATGTATTCTATATGATTTGCTTATTTATATTTAATTATAAATTAAAAACTAGTATTGTCAACCATTTAATATAATAGGGTGACAATAGAGGTGATATAATTGCTTTTTAATAGCTACTATTAAGTTAAGAATACTTGGTGTATAATAGGTGTATGTATGAGAATATATATATATAGCCCTATTTTAACTAATAAGTACTTAATTTAAGTGGGTCTAATAAGTGCTATCTAGTCAAATAAAGATATTTAATATATTGACAAGTGTAAAAAACATTGATAATCTTAGAATGTATTTTACAACATAAAAGTATAAATGCTATTTTAAAACACCAGTCGTTAAAAAATTGAAATAAATCGTTACTGGCAAATAGTAAAAAAAAACATAGGAGTGATAATATGAGTAAAGTTATGGAAATTATGAATCAATGTGGTATTGTACCTGTTGTTGTAATTGATGACGTTAATGATGCTGTAGATACAGCTAATGCACTATTAGAAGGTGGAGTTGGAGTTATGGAAATAACTCTACGTACTGAAGCAGGTTTAGAATCTATTCGTAAGGTTGCAGAAGAATGTCCTGATATGTTAGTTGGTGCAGGTACTGTTCTTTCTCTAGAACAATGTAAGCAAGCAATTGAAAACGGAGCTAAGTTTATTGTATCTCCAGGTTTTGACCCTGAAGTTGTAGACTACTGTATCGAAAACGATGTTGCAATCTGCCCAGGTTGTGTAACACCTACAGAAATTACAGCTGCAAGAAACAAAGGACTAAGAATTATTAAATTCTTCCCAGCTAATGTTTACGGTGGAGTTAAGGCTCTTAAAGCACTAGGTGGTCCATTTACTGATATCAGATTTATTCCTACAGGTGGAGCAAGTCTAGACAACTTATCAGACTTTATCGATCCTAAGGTATATGCTGTTGGTGGTAGCTGGTTATGTAACCGTAAAGATATCCAAGATAGAAACTTTGAAGATATCGCAAACGTATGCTACAAATCAATTGACGTATTAGTTGGATTAAAAGACGAAAACGGCGAAGACGTAGCTATTAAAGATTTACTAGTTAATGGTGGAGCAGTTACAACAATTAGCAAAGAAAAATTAGCTTACCAATTAGCTTTAAGAGGATTTGAAGTTGATGGTTCTAAATACACTAAAGGTAATGTTGTAATTGAAGTAAAATAATATTTACTTACTTGAATTTTAAAGGACAGGTCTTATGTTTCTATAGTAATTTAAGGAGCTTTCTTCTTATTTGCTATAGGGACATAAGAAATAACTGTCCTTTTTTTGTGAAAACTTCTTGCTATAACTACTTATAATGACTACTTGTTATAAGGAGAATTAGCTAAATGAAGTTGTTTAAACTACTTAGATAAGTTATAATTTGATTAGCCTATCAACATATGTTAATAATTTATTGGCCTATGATTTTTTAAATATAAGGCAAATTAAAATACTACTTATGTGATTATATAAGTTACTCGATAGTAAAGGAGGGACTACCTTGAGAGTATTAATTAAGAACGGTTATATATTGGACCCAGCAAGTAATAAAGAAGGTATTTACGACATGTTAATTGATGGGGATAGGATTAAAGAAGTACAAAAGAATATTAATACACAAGTTGATAAGGTTATTGATGCAACTGGTATGTATGTTATGCCAGGTTTTATTGACCTTCATGTTCACCTTCGTGAACCTGGATATGAATACAAGGAAACAATTGCTACAGGAACAAGGTCTGCGGCTAGCGGTGGATTTACTACTGTTTGCCCAATGCCTAATACTAAGCCAGTTATAGATAGTAAAGAAAGAGTTGAAGAATTCCTTAATAGAGTAGAGAAGGATTCTTTAATTAATGTTCTCCCTGTAGGTAGTGTAACTATAGGACAAGTAGGTGAAGAATTAGCAGACATTAAGGCAATGACTGAGGCTGGAATAGTAGGTATCAGTGAAGATGGTAAGTCTGTTATGAACCCTGCCCTCTATAGAAAGGGTATGAAACTTGCTAAAGAAGCTGGGGCAATCGTATTTGCCCATTGTGAAGATATGGACTTAGTAGAAGGTGGAGTAATCAATGCTGGAGATAAGGCTAAAGAACTTGGCCTTCCTGGTATTAGTAATTCTGTTGAAGATGTAATAGCTGCAAGAGATGTTATTCTAGCCAAGGAAACAGGAGCCAAACTTCACTTATGCCACATATCAACTAAGGATAGTGTTACTATACTTAAAAGTGCAAAAGAAGAGGGAATACTAGTAACAGGGGAAGTTTGCCCACATCATTTTGCAATGTCAGATGATGAAATTCCTTGTGATGATGCCAATTATAAGATGAATCCTCCACTTAGAAGTAAGGAAGACATAGAGGCTTTAATTAAGGGATTAAAAGAAGGTATAATTGATGCTATAGCAACAGACCATGCTCCACATAGCCAAGAGGAAAAGGCAAGGTCATTTAGGGAGGCCCCCTTTGGAATAGTAGGGTTTGAAACAGCTTTTGCTCTTACTATGACCCATTTAGTAAAGCCAGGTCACTTAAGCCCTATGGAAATGGTTGAAAAAATGAGTCTAAATCCGGCTAAAATCCTTGGTATAGATAAGGGTAGTCTAGCAGAAGGTAAGATAGCTGATATAGTAATAGCGAGTCCAGATGAAGAATATACAATAGATGCAGCTAGCTTTCATTCAAAGGGTAAGAACACACCTTTTAATGGTAAAAAAGTAGTTGGTAAGGTAAAGACTACAATTGTTGCAGGCAAAGTAGTATTTGAAAATGAAAAGTTTGTGTAATTAAATTATATAAAGAAAAATTTATGTAAGTAAATATAATTTCTGCGGAGGATACCATGATAAATGAATTAGTTAAGAAGATTAAAGAAACTAATAATCCAATATGTGTTGGACTTGATCCACAACTAACCTTTATACCAGACCATGTTAAAGAAAAGGCCTATAAAGAACATGGAGAAACCCTAGCTGGGGCAGCAGAGGCTATCTGGCAATTTAATAAGGCTATTATAGATGCAACCTATGACCTTATACCAGCAGTAAAGCCACAAATTGCTATGTATGAACAATATGGTATAGAGGGTCTTATAGCCTACAAAAGGACCCTAGATTACTGTAAAGAGAAGGGCCTTGTAATTATAGGTGATATTAAACGTGGAGATATAGGCTCAACTTCATCATCCTATGCCTATGGTCATCTAGGTAAAGTTCAGGTAGGAAGTAAGTCATACTACCCATTTGCTGAAGACTTTGCTACAGTTAACCCTTATCTAGGTTCTGACGGAGTTAAACCATTTATAGATGTATGTAAGGAAGAGAACAAGGGAATCTTCGTACTTGTTAAGACATCCAACCCTTCAAGTGGAGAATTCCAAGACCAGCTAGTTGATGGGAAACCATTATATGAGCTAGTTGGAGAAAAAGTAGCAGAGTGGGGAGACCTTCATATGGGTGATGATTACAGCTATGT
Source organism: Clostridiales bacterium (assembly GCA_012518885.1). Classification (GTDB taxonomy): domain Bacteria; phylum Bacillota; class Clostridia; order Lachnospirales; family Lachnospiraceae; genus JAAYRG01. The sequence goes on from JAAYRG010000028.1 coordinate 3,985, forward strand.
AGGTGCTGTAGTAGGAGCAACCTACCCAGAAATAGGTAAAGAACTACGTAAAATAATGCCAAAGACCTATATCCTAGTTCCTGGTTATGGGGCTCAAGGTGGAACAGGTAAAGACCTAGTTCACTTCTTCAACGAAGATGGTTTAGGTGCAATTGTAAACTCATCAAGGGGTATTATTGCAGCTTATAAGAATCAACAATATGAAAAGTTAGGGCCTTTAAACTTCCAAGACGCTGCACGTGCTGCAGTTATCGACATGAAAGAGGATATTAACTCTGCCCTTATATAAGTTTACGGAAAATTAAAACCCAGCAGTAATTCGCCCTAGGGTATATATATGTCTTTGTAAACCGTTGACTTGACATAAGATAAAAATAGTTCGTCACTGACAAGCATAAAAAAGGAAGTAAGACTTATAAAGAATGTCTTACTTCCTTTTATGCTTGCCATCGCCGTACAATTTTCTCTTATGTCAGTCAAGACGGTTTACAAATATACATGCCTCTTGCCACGGCTAACCGCCAAGTCCAACCAATAGACTAAATTTCACGAGTATAATGCTTAAGCCACTCTTGTTCCTCAGGGCTTAGGTAAGGTGAAAGTTTTTGGTAAACTTCTTTGTGGTAAGCATTTAGACGGTCCTTGTCTACTTGACTTAAGTAGTCAAGGTCAATAGCGTCTAAGTCAATTGGGGCAAAGGTCAAGGTTTCAAAGTACATGAACTGACCATATTCATTTTTACTGCCCTTGCAGCATAGTAGTTCATTTTCTGTTCTAATACCATGGCTGCCCTCTATGTATACGCCAGGTTCATTAGTAGTAACCATGCCTTCTTCTATAACGCTATCTTCTGTTCCTGGTCTAAGTTTCCAACGGAAGCCGTTAGGACCTTCATGGACATTAAGGAGGTAGCCTACTCCGTGACCAGTACCACACTTGTAGTCAAGTTCCATATCCCATATTGGTCCTCTTGCTAGGACATCTAGGTTAAGGCCAGTACAACCATATAAAAATTTAGCATTTGAAAGGTTTAACATACTTCTTAGAACTGCAGTAAAGTGCTTCTTTTGTTCAGCTTCTACTGGGCCAAGGGCCATAGTTCTAGTTATATCAGTTGTTCCCTCATAGTACTGCCCACCAGAGTCTACTAGGTAGAGATTCTCAGCTTCTAAGGTCTTGTTCGTGTCAGCAGTAGCAGAATAGTGCATCATTGCAGCATTTTCTTTATAGGCTGATATTGTATCAAAGCTTGGTTCTATAAAACCATCTTGTTGTTTGCGGCATTCTTCTAAGTATTCCTGGGCACTTACCTCAGTGATTTCCATTTTGCCAATATTAGTTTTAAGCCAATACATAAATTTTGTGAAGGCCACACCGTCTTTAATGTGGGCTTTCTTAAGGTTTTCTATTTCGACAGGATTTTTAATTGCCTTCATTTGGACAGTAGGATTTTCGCTATCTACTATCTTAATAAGTGGACTTAAGTTGCTGTAAATAGCATAGTTAACCTTTTTCTTATCAAGTAATACTACTTCTGTAGAAAGAAGTTTTTTAACAAAGTTATATATTTCATCATAATCTTTTAGGACTATATTATCAGCGTTGAACTTGGCCTTGATTTCATCGCTGAATTTACTTTTATCAGCAAATAGGAATACTTGTTCTAAAGTAACTACTGCATAGGCAAGTACTACTGGGTTGTAAGGGATGTCATTACCCCTTATGTTGAATAGCCAAGCTATATCATCAAGGGTTGTGATAATATGTGAAGTTACCTCTTTCTCCCTCATGATTTGTCTTAGGTCTTCAAGTTTTTCATTAAAGGACTTACCAGCATACTTTAGGTCAAGAAGAAAAGCAGGTTCAGTTGAAAGAGAAGGACGGTCTTGCCATATTAGGTCTACTAGGTCCTTGTCAGCAACTATTGAGATGTTTTTATCTTTCAGCTTTTCTTTTAGTTCTAGACCATAGCTAGCGCTATTTACTTTACCATCAAAACCTATAGTTTGATTTTCTTTTAGCCTATCCTTAAGGAATTCTATAGTAGTTGGGACATTCTCTTCCCCCATTTTGTAAAGGGTAATAGTAGTTCCCTCTAGTTGATTTGCTGCCTGGATAAAGTATCTTCCGTCAGTCCAAAGGCCAGCCTCATCCATTGTAACTATTAAGGTTCCGGCAGACCCTGTAAATCCTGACATATATTTTCTAGCCATAAAGTGCTCACTAACATACTCAGATTCATGAGAGTCTTGGGTTGGAATAATATAGGCATGGATATCATTCTGTGCCATTAGGTCTCTTAGTTTTTGTAGTCTTTCTTTTATCAAGATATATCTCCTTTCTAATGAAATTATTAGATAGGGGTTGACATATTAGTCAACCCCAAAATGTTATTAGATTATTAATAGCTTATTTTTTCTGGTTCATCATAAGTTTCTCCGAATAGTTCCACAGTTACTTGTTTCATTACTTGTGGTTTTAAAGGTTTGTCGGAGTAATCTGTTTGCACTTGTGCAATTTCGTCTACAACATCCATACCTTCAGTAACTTTACCAAAAGCTGCATATGCACCATCTAAGTGTGGGGAGTCTTTATGCATTATAAAGAACTGAGAACCAGCTGAATCAGGTATTGCTGTTCTTGCCATTGATATTACACCAGGAGTATGTTTTAGGCTATTAGGGAAGCCATTTTGTAAGAACTCACCCTTTATTGAATAACCTGGACCACCCATTCCGTTACCATTTGGGCAACCGCCTTGAATCATAAAGCCTTCGATTACTCTATGAAATATTACTCCATCATAAAACTTCTTTTGAACTAATGAAATAAAGTTATTTACAGTATTAGGTGCTACTTCTGGATATAGCTCAACCTTGATTTGTTTTCCATTTTCCATTTCGATTGTTACTATTGGGTTCTTTTTTGCCATTCTATTTATCCTTTCTGCTTGTTTTACTAATTATAATAATTGTCTATAATACTTAGTTTGAACATATTTAGTTTTAGTTATAGACATAATTATTAAGCTTACAAGAGTTAGCTTTTTCTATATCATAATATCATATGTTATGATTTTGTAAAACAATTTTTACTTACTAAGGGCTTCTTTAAGTACTTTTCCTATGCTATCACTTATAACAAGCTTGGCACTTCTATCATAATCAGTTGCTGACTTGTTAATTAGAACTAGTTTATTGCCATTGTAATAATGAAGTAAGCCGGCTGCTGGATAGACGGTAAGGGATGTTCCTCCAACGATTAGTAAATCAGCATTCTTGATGTAGTATACAGACCTATCTAGTACATAAGAATCAAGGCCTTCTTCATATAAAACTACGTCTGGTTTAACTATGCCCCCACATGTACAAGTTGGGATATCCTTTGATTCCATGATAAAATCAAGGGGATAGGACTTGTTGCAATCCATACAGTAATTCCTGTGAACACTTCCATGTAGTTCGAGCACTTCCTTGCTTCCAGCCTCTTGGTGGAGGCCGTCTATGTTCTGTGTAATTACAGCTTTTAGTTTTCTTTCCTTTTCTAATTTGGCTAGGACTATATGGGCATCGTTTGGCCTTGCCTTAGGATAAATCATCTCAGACTTATAATAGTCATAGAAGTCTTTAGTATGGGACATGAAAAAGCTGCGAGAGAGCATATATTCTGGTGGATACTTATATTTATTAGGTGACTTATAGAGGCCATCATTTGAGCGAAAATCAGGTATATTACTCTCGGTAGATACTCCTGCACCTCCGAAGAAGACAATATTGCTAGAAGAATTGATTAGTTCTCTTAGTTTAATAATGTTTTCTCTATTTGTGTTATTTGGATTATTCATGAAAGCACCTCCTTAATCTAGTATAACATTATAGGCTAGGAATTTTAAATATTTATTATTGTCTTCATTTTCACAGAAAACTTTGCTATACTTAGTAAAGAAATTATTTAGAAAGATATAGGAAGTATTTAGAAAATTATAAAATTTGATATTAGGAGTTGGAGAGCTTTGAATAACAGAAGAAATGTTGAAATTGTCGATATAAAACAATTGTCTAGTGATGTTTTTAGCATGTGGGTTAAGGACGAGGAGATTGCTAGCAATGGGAAGCCTGGTCAATTTGCCTCCCTTTACTGTAATAATGAAACACGCTTGTTACCAAGACCGATTAGTATATGTGAAATCAATAAAGATGAAGGTCTAGTAAGATTTGTTTACCGAGTAGTAGGTAAGGGGACCAAAGAGTTCTCAGAACTTAAGGTATCAGATAGAATAAATATTTTAGGTCCTATTGGCGATGGTTTCAACCTAGAAGGTAAGAATGTTTTAGTCGTAGGAGGGGGTATAGGAATTCCGCCCCTTTTAGAACTATCAAAACACCTAGATGGAAAGAAACATATTATTCTAGGCTATAGGGACGAGGTCTTCTTAGATGATGAATTCAAACAGTACGGTGATGTATATGTATCTACTGAAGATGGTTCTAGTGGTACAAAGGGTAATGTTATTGATGCAATAGTTGCAAACAAGCTATTAGAAGATAACGAGATTGACATGATTTTTGCATGTGGTCCAACACCAATGCTTAGAGGCCTAAAGGATTTTGCTAATAAGAATGGTATTAAGGCACAGATATCCCTTGAGGAGAGAATGGCTTGCGGAGTAGGTGCTTGTTTATCCTGTGTATGTAAAACTAAAGAGAAAGACCATCATACCCATGTACACAATACAAGAATATGTAAAGAAGGTCCTGTATTTTACGCAAATGAGGTAGAGATTTAATATTGTTGTAACTAGAGTAAAGGAGAGAAGTATGTTTAATAATGAAATAAATATGTCAGTTAATATTGCAGGTGTTGAATGGAAGAACCCTGTTACTACAGCCTCAGGAACCTTTGGTTCAGGAATAGAGTATAGTGACTTTGTGGACCTTAATGCCCTTGGTGCTGTAACTACTAAGGGAGTTTCTAATGTGCCTTGGGAAGGTAATCAAACTCCAAGAATTGCAGAAACAACTAGTGGTATGCTTAATGCAATAGGCCTACAAAACCCAGGAGTAGACGTATTTATAGAAAGAGACCTTGCCTTTCTTAAGGAATTTGATACTAATATAATTGTAAATGTTTGCGGAAGAACTGAAAGAGACTATTGCGAGGTTGTTGAAAAACTAGCAGACAATGATGTGGACATGCTTGAAATTAATATCTCTTGTCCAAATGTTAGTGAAGGTGGAATTACCTTCGGTCAAAACTGTGATTCGGTAGAATCTATAACTAAAGCTGTAAAGAAGTATGCAAAACAGCCTATTATAATGAAGTTAAGCCCTAATGTAAGTAATATTGGTGATATAGCAAGGGCAGCAGAGGCAGGAGGTGCTGATGCAGTTTCTCTTATTAATACCCTAACAGGAAGTAAGATTGATATTCATAGGAGAAAGTTTGAACTTGCTAATAAGACTGGAGGGCTTTCAGGTCCAGCGATTAAACCTATAGCCATAAGAATGGTCTATGAAGTGGCTAAGGCAGTTAATATTCCTATAATTGGTATGGGTGGAATTATGAATGCAGAAGATGCAATTGAGTTTATCCTAGCAGGTGCAAGTGCAGTAGCTGTAGGTACTGCTAATTTTACCAACCAAAGGGCAACTCTTGAAGTAATTGCTGGTATCTATGATTATATGAAAAAGTATAATGTTAAAGACATTAATGAACTAATAGGATGTGTAGAATAAGGAAAGGAGAGTAGTGGTGTAGTTTTTATACATCACTAAAGTTAAGATGAAGGATTATAAAAAAGAATTTATTGAGTTTATGGTTGATTGTGGGGTACTTAAGTTTGGGGACTTTGTAACTAAAAGTGGTAGAAATACACCCTTCTTTATTAATACTGGCTTTTATAGGACTGGCTCACAACTAAGAAGACTAGGTAGATATTATGCTGAGGCTATTAAGGAGCAATTTGCTGAGGAGTTTGACGTGTTATTTGGGCCTGCTTATAAGGGGATACCAATCAGTGTTGCAACTAGTATAGCCTTAAGCGAAATGTATGATGATGAGGTAAGATACTGTTCTAATAGAAAAGAAATAAAAGACCATGGAGATACAGGTATCCTTCTTGGTGGTCCAATTAATGATGGGGACCGTATAATTATTATTGAAGACGTTACAACAGCAGGAACTTCAATTATGGAGACTATGCCTATTCTAAAATCCATGGGTGATGTAGATGTTCTAGGGCTAGTTGTATCTGTTGACCGCTGTGAGAGGGGTCAAGGTAGCAAGAGTGCACTAGCAGAAATCGAAGAGACTTATGGTCTTAAAACAACAGCTATTGTAACAATGGAAGAAGTAATAGAACATCTTTATAATAAGCCTTATAAGGGTGAAATTATTATTGATGATACGATTAAGGCTGCAATAGATAAGTATTATGAGAAGTACGGAGTAAAATAGTAAAAAAGAAAGGTCGCTAGTTATAGCGACCTTTTTAGATGTTTTTGTTGGTTAATGATTATAAGAAATATGGGTCATCCATTGGATCAATAAATAACTTAGGATCATAATCAGTCTTAATCTCTTCTTGGTCAGGAAGTTTAGAGATATCAATAGAAGGAACATCTAGTTCTGGATGCTTGTTATTAGCATCATAATTACCCTGGTAGGAGGTTCTAGGTGGTAGGTCAAGGTCTACATCATTTATATCGATTTGTAAGGCCTTAGCTACACCCTTACCATATTCTGGGTCAGCCTGGTAGCAGTTATAGATATGCCTGTGCTTGATTTGGAGAGTAGAATCCCCCATGTTCCTTGCGGTATTAGCAAATAGTACACGTTTTTGGTCATCAGTCATTGCCCTAAAGAGCATACCTGGTTGGGTATAGTAGTCGTGGTCGTCTTCTCTAAAGTCATATCTATATACATCTCCACCGCTTTCTAAAGGTTCCTTAAGACTAATATCATCTCTCCAGTTACCATAGCTGTTAGGTTCATAATGAAGTTCGGAACCTAGATTACCATCAACTCTCATCTGACCGTCACGATGGAAGGAGTGAGGATGTTTTACGCCCTTAGGAGAGTTAACAGGAATCTGATGGTGGTTAACACCTAAACGATAACGCTGGGCATCTCCGTATGAGAAAAGTCTTCCTTGAAGCATTCTATCTGGTGAGAAACCAATTCCAGGAACAACATTTGCAGGGTTAAAGGCTGCTTGTTCAACTTCAGCAAAATAGTTGTCTGGATTCTTATTTAACTCAAAATATCCTACAGGAGTTGGAGGGAAGTCCTTCTTATACCATACTTTTGTTAAATCAAACGGATTGTATGGCAATTTGTTTGCTTCTTCTTCTGTCATAATCTGTACATACATATCCCAACGAGGATACTGGCCTTGCTCAATGGCCTCATACAAGTCTCTTTGGTGGCTTTCTCTATCCATTGCAATAACCTTTCCTGCTTCTTGGTCTGTTAGGTTTTGGATTCCTTGTCTGGACCTAAAGTAGAACTTAACCCAAACCCTTTCGTTGTCTTCGTTGATAAAGGAGAAAGCATGACTTGAGGAACCATGCATAAATCTATAGGATGAAGGGATTCCCCTATCGCTCATAGTTATAGTAACTTGAAGTAGGGACTCAGGTAGGGATGTCCAAAAATCCCAGTTTGTATTAGGGCTTCTTAGGTTGGTTCTAGGGTCTCTCTTAACTGAGTGGTTTAAGTCAATAAAGTGGAGGGGGTCACGGAAGAAGAATACTGGTGTGTTGTTCCCTACTAGGTCCCAGTTACCATCTTCAGTATAGAACTTTATTGCAAAACCCCTAATATCTCTTTCTGCATCAGCTGCCCCTCTTTCGCCTGCAACAGTTGAAAAACGAACAAATATATCAGTTTCTTTGCCTATCTCGCTAAAAATCTTTGCTTTAGTATACTTGGTTATATCATGAGTAACTTTAAATACACCATATGCACCAGACCCCTTAGCATGCATCCTTCTTTCAGGAATAACCTCCCTATCAAAATGGGCTAATTTCTCAATTAACCATGCATCCTGTAATAGGGTAGGGCCTCTCTTACCAGCTGTCATTGTATCATGATTACTTGCAACAGGTGCACCTGCAGCTGTTCTTAACTTAGTTACATCTCCTTTACGATCGTTCTTACTAAGTGAACAATAGTCTAATCCATTCTTTGCCATTGGATTCATATCCTTTGTTTTATTCGTATTATTGTTATCCATAAATAATAATTACCCTCCTTGAATCTAAACAATTCATAAGCCCAGGTTATTAAGTGACAATACTAAATGAGAACGGAAATTGATTTTAAGTTACTCAATTTAATTTTAGCCAAAATATAACAAAAGGTCAATGGTAAAAGGGCGAAATTGTTGAATATATACAAACAAAATGGCGAAATTTGCAAAATATAAGCAAAAGGCAATAGACATATGGTGAAACACGGTGTAAAATAGAGATGATAAACAAAAATACATATTCTTAAGAAAAAAGTAAAATAAAACAATTCCAACTTTAGTTACCTACATCTTTAAAACTTTTGCTTGCATAAAAGTGAATAGATTCTACATATTAGTATATATACTTAAGTCATAGTATATCCACATAAAACTTTTATATTTCCCAGTTTTTAAGAAATTAATTAATATTAGTTTGCCTATAGATTTACTTTGTAATCAAATCACAGACAATTAAATTTATAAGGTATATAATGCATATATTAACAAGCATATATTAAGTATTAAGTGCAACTCTTACATCCCTTAATTTAATAATTTGAATGGAGGTTTTAAGTGTGAAGAGAAGGATAATAGACAAGGTTACAGGTTATAGGACAACAGATGGTGCTGGTGTGAGTTTAGTTAGGGTACTTGGCAATAGGACAGTAGAAACATACGACCCAATCCTTATGTTAGACTCATTTGATAGTACTGACCCTAAGTATTATGAGGCAGGATTCCCAATGCATCCCCATAGAGGGATAGAAACGGTTAGTCTAATTTCTAGTGGAAATATGGTCCACAAAGATAGCTTGGGTAATTCAGATTCTATAACCGATGGAGAGGTCCAGTGGATGACAGCAGGTTCTGGAATTATGCATGAAGAGATGTTGCCAGCATCTGAGAGATTGCTTGGAGTACAACTTTGGCTCAATATGCCTAGTAAAGATAAGATGAAGTCACCAGAATATCATAGTATTAAGAAAGAAGATATTAAAGAGATTCCTATTGATGGAGGAGTTTTAAGACTGATAAGTGGGCAGTATAAAGAGCATAAGGGATTCCAACCAAAGTATCTACCTTTAGACTATTATCATATCCTTCTGAATGCAGGAAGTAGCATAACAATTGAGATTGAAGAAGATAAGTCGGTTATGGTGTTCTTGCTATTAGGTGATGCAAGGGTAGCAGAAGAAGTAGTAAGAGAAAAAACTGCTGTTAAGTTATCTGAAGGAACATCTTTAGATATTGAAGCTCTTGATAAGGATATCCAGATTTTATTTATAAGTTCAGATAAACTAAATGAACCTATAGCTTGGGCTGGTCCAATTGTTATGAATACCAGAGAAGAAATTGCAATAGCCATGGAAGAGCTAAGAAATGGAACATTCCTTAAGGAACAAGTTGAATATTAAATAAATTAAAATAGAAAACGTATATAGAATATAAGGAGGAATTAATATGAGTAAGAAAATTGGAGTAGTTGTAGGAAGTTTAAGAAAAGAAGCATTTACTAAGCAAATCGCAGAAGAGTTAAAGAGGGTTGCACCAGGCTCCCTAGAATTTGAAAATATTGAAATTGGTCACCTTGAGATGTTTAATCAAGATTATGATGATAAAGGAAACACACCAGAATCATGGAAGGCTTTCCGTGAAAACCTAAAGAAATTTGATGGGTTCTTATTTATCACACCAGAGTATAATCGTTCATTCCCAGCTGTTATTAAGAATGCCCTAGACGTTGGTTCAAGGCCATATGGTCAAAGCATGTGGAATGGTAAGCCTAGTGCAGTTGTGAGTGTATCTCCTGGTGCAATAGGAGGATTTGGTGCTAACCACCACCTACGTCAGGTATTAGTGTTCTTAAATATTCCAACCCTACCAGCTGAAGCATATATCGGTGATGTTATGAGTTTATATGATGAGAATGGTAAACTTAATGCCGATACAGAAGGATTCTTAAAGTCCTTTATGGCATCCTTTGAAGAATGGGTTAATAAATTCTAATAGCTTATATTAAATATATATGGTCCAATTTTCTATCTAAGTTTGAAAATTGGATCATTTTTTCTATCCATGTTGGCATATTAGCAGGTGATTTTTGTTGTTTTTAACGGTATCTTTATGTAAAAACCTTTCATCATTGATAATAGTAATGATTCATAATATAATTAAACAATGTACTTAAATATTCTAATGAGAAAATTTTAAATAAAGTAGGGATAATAATGAAAAGGCTAGTAATAGGTATATTAGCTCATGTTGATGCAGGAAAAACTACACTTGTAGAAAGCATGTTATATAGTACCGGTAATATCAGAACATTAGGAAGGGTAGACCATAAAAACGCATTTTTAGATACATATGAGTTGGAAAGAGATAGGGGTATTACTATCTTTTCAAAGCAAGCGCTTATAGATTATAAGGATACAAGGATAACCTTGCTTGATACACCAGGACACGTGGACTTTTCTTCTGAAATGGAAAGAACTCTTCAAGTACTTGATTATGCTATTCTTGTTATAAGCGGAAGGGATGGAGTCCAAGGACATACTGAAACCTTGTGGAAGCTTCTTGAGACTTACAAGATACCAACCTTCCTCTTTATTAATAAGATGGACATGGCAGATACTAATAAGGACAGCTTATTAGAGGAACTAAAGGAAAGATTAAGTGATAATTGTGTTGATTTTACTATAGATAATGAGGGTGAAGACTTTCTAGAACACCTTGCTATGTGTGATGAATACTTGCTAAACAAATACTTTGACCAAGGAAGTATAAGCAGTGAAGATATAGCTAAATCAATTAAAGCTAGAAAGGTCTTCCCTTGTTATTTTGGTTCTGCCCTAAAACTAGAAGGAGTAGATAACTTTATAAAAGGTATAGACCTGTATACTAAGGAAGAGGTATACCCTAATGATTTTGGAGCAAGGGTATATAAGATTGCTAGGGATGAATCTGGCAACCGTCTAACATTTATGAAGATAACTGGTGGTAGTATTAAGGTTAAGATGCCTATTAGTGATAATAAGGATACTTGGGAGGAAAAGATAGACCAAATTCGCTCATATTCAGGGACTAAGTTTCAAAATGTTAATGAGCTTGCGGCGGGGTCAATCTGTGCTGTGACAGGCCTTACTAAAACCTATCCAGGTGAAGGACTTGGAAGGGAAGTAACGATTAATAGGACATTATTAGAACCAGTTCTTAATTACCAGATAATATTACCACCTGCCTGTAATCTTAATGAAATGCTTTCAAATCTTAGGCAATTAGAGGAGGAGGACCCCCAATTACAAATTGTATGGAATGAAAAGCTAAAAGAGATCCATGTTAAACTAATGGGAGAAGTCCAAGTTGAAATCTATAAGAGCCTAATCAAGGAGAGATTTGGTGTAGAAGTAGAGTTTGGTACTGGTAATATAGTTTATAAGGAAACAATAGAAGAAGCAGTAGTTGGAGTAGGACATTTTGAGCCACTAGGTCACTATGCAGAGGTACAGCTCCTCCTAGAACCTGCTAAAAGAGGAAGTGGTATTACTTGTGAGAGTAGGTGTAGTGAGGATGTCTTAGATATAAACTGGCAAAAACTTGTGCTAACTCATATACAGGAGAAAGAGCATATAGGAGTCCTGACAGGTTCGACAATAACAGACATGAAAATCACTTTACTTGCAGGAAGGGCCCACCAAAACCATACTGAAGGTGGAGACTTTAGACAAGCAACATATAGGGCAATACGACAGGGACTTAAGAAGGCTAAAAGTATTTTGCTAGAGCCCTATTATAATTTTAGGATTGAACTTCCCCAGGTAAATTTAGGACGAGCGATGTCTGATATTCAACATATGCATGGAAGGTTTTACCCACCAAAGACAAAGGGAGATATGGCAGAATTATCTGGATATGTACCTGTTTCAACCCTAGGAGATTACCAAACCCAAATTAGTTCTTATACTAGTGGTAGGGGAAGAATGATGCTGACCCTTAAAGGATATGAGCCCTGTCACAACGCTAATGAGATTATTGCTAATATGGGATATGATAGTGAGGCAGATTTAGATAATCCAACAGGTTCAATATTTTGCTCCCACGGAGCTGGTTTTTTAGTTAAGTGGGATGAAGTTGAAAACTATATGCACCTTAATAATGAATGGAGTAAGGATAAGGATAACCATGATATTAATAGCAAAATAGTTAGTCAGCAGACAAAACCAGCAAAAAGTCCTTCTTATAGGGGGACTTTAGAAGAAGACAAGGAACTTGAATCAATATTTACAAGGACTTATGGGCCTATAGAGAGAAAACTCCACTCTTCTAGGAATGTCTTTGGTAATGAAAACTGGGATACTACAAAGGGTGAAAAAAATAGGGCTTATAAAAAGTCTAGTAAAGATAATCTAGATAATTATAATAAGGATTCAAATGATAATAAGTGGCATATAAAAAAGAAGGTAGACCATAGAAAGAACTTCTTGTTAGTTGATGGCTATAATATAATATTTGCTTGGGATGAACTTAAAGATTTAGCCAATGTAAATCTCGCAGCTGCAAGGCTTAAGCTAGCTGATATACTTTCTAATTATCAAGGCTACAAAAAGAACGCAATAATTTTAGTCTTTGATGCCTATAAGGTAGAAGGTGGCAAGGGGGAAACAATGGAATATAAGAATATTCATGTTGTCTTTACCAAAGAAGCAGAAACAGCTGATATGTATATAGAAAAAGTTACAAGGGATATTGCCCGCAAGCATAATGTTATGGTTGCAACCTCAGATAGGGTTGAGCAAATGATTATCTTAGGCCAAGGGGCAATGAGGCTTTCAGCTAATGAACTTAAGGAAGAAATTGAGTTTGTAAAAGATGAAATAAGAACTAATTACCTAGATAATACTCCAAGAAGAATGACTTCTATTGGAGAACAATTTGGGGAAGAATTAGAAAAATTTAAGAATTATAAAAATGAATAATTCGACTTATTTCTTGTTTTTA
>JAAYRG010000198.1 GCA_012518885.1 Clostridiales bacterium
CAACCACCGTCCCTGCGTCTCTTACATCTCCGTCATTATAATAGCACAAAGCACTTGCAGTTTTTGCAAGTGCTTTGTGCTATGGTGCGCCCGGCAGGAATCGAACCTGCGCACCCGGCTCCGGAGGAATCTGCTCGGTTATCTGAGCCATACACGCAGTTTTCCTGTCCAAGAAAACCATATTTTAAGCGTAGTCGTGAGTCTTTTTCAATCTTTGAGCATATCCATCCACGTTTATGAAGCCGATACTCTCATTCTCATGGAAATTATAGCATGCGTAAATTCTTGAGACAACTTGTATGTTACTCAAAAAACAGACCATACCTTAATCCATTAGACACTAATTGAATGTGTAGTACGCCCCTTTCTTAATTGTCGCTAAGCCCAAATTAGCAAAAATTTTGTGAAAGGGTATCAATAAAAAATCAGTGTTTTGCTTTTCCCCCGTACCCCCGTTTCGATTCACACACAGAGGATACGTTAAGACCCGCCCCCGGCTGTTTTTCAAGAAAATCAGACAGTTTACAAGAAGTCGAGAGACCTTCTACACTTTGCCCTCTAGGGAATTGCAGAGTCATTTATTAGTTTAAGAACAGTAAAAGACTGCCCTTAAGGACAGCCTTTATATTGCATTCTTTTTTTCCTGTTGGTTACGTTTGGCTCTAATGAGAGTTGATTTGCTAATTCCTGTAAGTTGCTCTACTTGGGTAAAGGAATGGTTCTTTAAGAGTTCTAATGCATGTTCAATTTGGACTTTTGAATATTTCTTGGGTCTGCCATCCCTAAAATCTTCTTTAGTTCGTGCAACTGCTTTTCCTGCTTGTGTTCTCTCTATTATCATATCACGTTCAAATTCAGCAAAGGCTAACAGAACATTTAACATTAACTTATCCATAGTTTTATTGCTGATTGTTCCCATATTGTCAATTATGACTGTAATATCTTTACTAATCAGTTCTTGTATTAACTCACTGCCTTCTCGCACAGTTCGTGCAAGTCTGTCCAGTTTAGTAACTATAAGTGTATCACCGGGTTGAAGTATTGAAATTAACTCTTTAAGTTTGGGTCTGTCTGTTGTCTTACCAGTGTACTGCTCAACTACAATTTGCTGACAGCCACGACCAGATAGAACGCTTTCTTGCTCTTCTAAAGAATTTCCTGCAATTTGCTTGATGGTACTAACTCTAGCATATCCATAAGTTTTCATGAAGAAATACCTCCATTTTTCGCTTTGTTTTTGACCATTAGTTTTGACACCGTAATATGCCTTGATTTTACTGCAAGGAAAATTCGGTGTCAATAGTCTTAACTTATGGATATGATACAGATGATTCACTTGGTTGCAAAAAGCAAACCTCAAAATATCACACTATTGGATAGTGATTTTATTCTGAGGTTCATTAAAAATTAAAGGTATGCTATTTTTTTGGCTTGTCAAAGTTATCAAGGAAATCCAATGCAACCTGAGTAGTTCCGGGTAATTCATAACAGCCAGTCCTACCATTGCGATACTTCAAAATTCCTATATCAGCAAGAAATTTTAGTGGTTTATAGACAAGGGATTTTAGGTCTTTATATTTTGTGTTACTTGATAGATATGGATGAAGATTGGTAACAATGTCTTTGGCTTGGGCATATCCGTTTTTCTCTATATATTGAATCGTATATTTACATACTTCCCTGAAAATACTTTTATCCATCCTGAAGTTGTACACACCACCTGCTGGATTAACAAACTCCATGGTAATATCGAGATTTGTGTATGTATATCTTTCTTTTACTGAAGGCGTTTCTACGGAGGGAAGTTGCGAAGAAAAACTATTTTCCGGCGTGTAGTTTTGGATATCACTTTCATGTATATCCGTAGTTTCACCAAATAAATTATCCCAAATTTTCCTGACGTTTGATAATTCCTTAGTGAAATTTATTAGAAGAT
The DNA here is from genome assembly GCA_012518885.1 of Clostridiales bacterium. GTDB lineage: Bacteria > Bacillota > Clostridia > Lachnospirales > Lachnospiraceae > JAAYRG01. The sequence goes on from JAAYRG010000198.1 coordinate 1,937, forward strand.
TAGATTTTTCAATATATTGCTGTGCTTCTTCTAAATTTCCTTTGCTTAACTCTTCAGAAGAAGTCGACATTATAGTTTGATTAACGGAAGCAATAGAATTTAATAAATGATTAAAGGCATTATCGACATTTCTTTTCTTGTCATCTATTTCCTTATTCAACATAAAACCGCCCCCTTAATTTTGCTTTGTTTTATAATCTCTATTGTTAGAATACCACCATCAAAAACAATAGTCAATCAAAAACCATAGATGAACATGAGTTTTTATTATTTTCTTGTTGTACATTTTTTTAAAAACAAAGGATTTATTGTAGTTTTTATTGCAAAATTGGGTTTTAATTTGTAGTGAGGTTTCGTTTAATTGCTCCACATATATGCAGACAGATAATTGTACCACATTACAGAGAGAAGAAATGATGGTAAGACAATGAAGGCAGGCTAACCTGCCCACATTTTTCAAACAGTATAACAATTTAATTGCGGCATATATATACAAAGTCCTAATTGCGGCACATACCGAAGAGGAGAAAGTAAAATATCGGGTTATCCCCTAAAGAAGCCAGGCATACATTGCTTGGTTTCTTTTCATTTTCACCAAATTTTTAGGAGGAGAAATATCAATGAAAAATTTACAGTCACCAAAAAGTAACTACCTGTCTGAAATCTTCACAAAAGACGATTTCGCAAACATGAGTAATGACAAAATGTACGCCTTCTATTCGGTTCCTGATTCGGGAAAAACCACGATGATTATTAAGACCCTACAACCATATCTAAAAGAATCCTGTAAGAAAGCCTTATACTTGTCACCTCGAACAGCAATCAACGAACAAAATAAGGCTGATTTTGATGATACTGTGATTCACTCTAAGACGTACCAGAAACTAGAGCATGACATCATCAATGGAATAAATTTCTTTAAGGACTATGACTTTATCATATGCGACGAGTGTCATTATTTCGTTGAGGATGCTCCAATTAACAATTTGACCGACGAATCTTTCAACTTTATCAACCAAAGTAATTCTATTGTAATCTTGATGAGCGGAACCCCCGATTATCTAAAAGGACTCAAAGACTTATGGGAAAGGCCAATTGTTACCCTTGTAGACATTGATAGAAGCAATCACAACGTAACAAAAGTCTGCCTCTGTTCTGCAACTAAAGACGACGAATTACTGTTAAAACATGAACTCGACAAATTAGTCCGGATGAAAAAAAGGATTATCGTCTATGACAGTAACATCAGCGATTTGTATAGCCTTTCTACTGAATATAAGCAACAAGCCTCTGAGTTAGGCATTAAAGTTTCATTCATTTGCAGCAAAAGAAACAAGGAGTATTCGGCATTTAGTGATACCGACAACTTAGAGTTTCTAATGGATACCCGACGGATTGACACCGACCTGCTGTTCATAACATCTGCTCTAAACACAGGGATTTCAATTGATGAAGATTTTGAATATCTTTTCATCTTCGGGAATCCCTCTAAGACCGATATTTTTCAATTAATCGCAAGGGTTAGAAAAGGGACTGCCAATAGGAATATCAAGACGGTTTACTGTTCAGTTCCAAAGCACAACAGCATTAAGTGCAGGCTAGAAGGATTGCAATTTGACCTTGCTTACCTAGAAAACCCCATAGAATGGCAAACAAAAAAGAAATCAAGAGGATTTCCTGATTATATGCAGATGAGACATAGTTACGTATATGACGATAATGGCAATCAACTGTTCACCCCGCAAGGAAACCCAGTAACCAAAGCCCGACCTGAAGTAAACCAAATGAAACTTGGCAAGTTGAAACAAGACATATGTGAATATACTTCTCTCCTGAGATATGGCTCTATGACCGAAGCATACAGACAATTATTTATTAATCGGTACAACAGCATCACTGTGACTACACTAAGAGAAGAATTAGAACAACAAGGAGTTTCTCAATTGGTTTCCCTTATGGAACAATATGCTGGCCAAGATTATCTTACGGACGAACAACAGGCAGTCATTAAGAATCTTTGCAAAGAACATGGTTTATTGGCTAGCATAGGAAAAATTAATGACCTTCTGGATGACCATGGGTACAATTTTCGTCTTATATCAAAACAAAAGAAAACCCCAGGAGGTCGTAATTTACGCGTCTGGTGTGTCACTAGGTAGCATTTTTCTCAATTACAATAGTATATACTTTAAGATTTTGCTACCATAACCAAAAAGGCAACCTAAGAGACCCTTTTAGTCTCCAATGGTTGCCCTTCTTTTTTTGCTATCTGTGTTTTACCGTACTGAGACGGGAGGGGGGGGGATAAGACATCGTATATTCCTAATATAACCAATCCTTATTGTCGAGTGGATTATACTTAGCGTGCTGAAGTTTTACCTCTTTTTCATTAAGGTGGAGGTAATTCTTAGTAGTAACAATATCGGCATGTCCAAGTATCTTCTGTAAACTAAATATGTCTCCACCATTTAGCAAATAGTTTTTGGCAAAGGTATGCCTCCAAGTATGACAGGAAATCTTTTCACCAGTAAGGTTCAAGTTTTTCTTCAACTTTTGGAATAATATATTAAGACATGAGTTAGTCATCTTACGGGTTACCCTTGGTGTAACAAATAGCCAATGACAGGTTTCCCCCTTAAGATATTCCTCTCGCATTTTTATGTATTGTATTAAAACACGTCTTAGGGTTTTTCCAATAGGCGCATATCGTTCCTTTTGACCCTTACCATGTGCTATACGAATTAAATCGGTAGTAATATTAATATCTGCCAATGTGAGACTTGCCAGTTCTGTCTTGCGAATACCTGTAGAAAAGAAAAGACACATAATGCAGTAGTTACGCATACCGATGAAGTCATTCCTGTCGAAAGCAGTTAGTATTTTGCTTATCTCCTGTGCATTAAACGTCCGCATTTCCTTTTGCTCAACCTTTGGAGCCTTTACGTTAGTCATTGGATTTTTGATAATGTAATCTTCCCGATGTAGGAAAGTAAAGAACGTCCGCAGTATCCTAAAAAATTGATGTACGGTTATTCCCCTAAGTCCTTTCTCTCTGAGCATAATAAGAAATTCCCTAATGACACCAGAGTCAACCTCAGAGACGTCAAAAATATTATTTTCCAACAGATAATCAAAAAATCGTTTTAACCCTCTGTCATATGTCTCCAGTGTCCTTGGTGTCACATTCTCACTCTTTTTGGTTGCAATAAAAATCCGCTTGCATACCCGATTTCCATGCTATAGCCTCCCTTTTTCTCATATTTTTGTATGCGAAAAATGAGAGACCGACTTCCTAAGACCATTGGAAATCCAATAGTTTTACGTGTAGATTTTAGTTTTGTGCTCTAATAGATAAAACAAAAAAGCCGTAGGTCTCTTCAACCCACGACTTAACTGACTTATGGTGCGCCCGGCAGGAATCGAACCTGCGCACCCGGCTCCGGAGGCCGGTGCTCTATCCCCTGAGCTACGGGCGCATATGATTTTGACGACAAATGTTATTATATCATAAAATAATTGTCTTGTC
>JAAYRG010000029.1 GCA_012518885.1 Clostridiales bacterium
TCCCCCTTCCTCCCCTTGCAGAACAAAAACGCATAGTAGAAAAAGTAGATGAATTATTTGCTTTAATAGATGAACTTGATTCTAATAAGGAAGATTTACTTGAAGTTATCAATCTGACACGAAATCAGGTATTACAAGAAGCAATACAAGGGAAATTAGTAGAACAAAATCCAGAAGATGAACCAGCATCTGTACTTTTGGACAGGATTAAGGAAGAAAGGGACAACTTAGTAAAGGAAGGAAAGATAAGAAAAGAAAAACCATTGGCAGAGATTACAGAGGAAGAAAAACCATTTGAATTGCCTGAGGGTTGGGAATGGGTTAGATTGGGGGAAGTAGGTCAAATAGTAGGTGGAGGTACACCTAAAACATCGGTTAAGGAATATTGGGAAGGGGGAACAATTCCCTGGCTCACCCCAGCAGATTTAAGTAATTATAAAGATAAGTATATATCAACAGGAAAAAGGAGTATTACTCCATTAGGATTAAAGGAAAGTTCTGCTCAGTTGATGCCTAAAGGAACAGTTTTATTTTCAAGTCGTGCCCCCATTGGATACACTGTTATAGCAAAAAATGAAATTTCAACAAATCAAGGATTCAAGTCTTGTGTTCCTTTAATAATAGAGATGAATGAATATTTATATTATTATTTGATTTATTCTGCAAAAATAATTAATGAAAATGCTTCGGGAACTACTTTTAAAGAAGTCTCAGGGGCTGAAGTTAGTAATTTAATATTACCCCTTCCTCCTCTGACAGAACAAAAACGCATAGTTGAAAAAGTGGATATGATTATGAATATGTTGGATGAGCTTGAAAAAACAATAATTTAATAAAAATCAATATAAGATAAGGAAGTATAGATACTATACAACCTTATCTTTAAATATACAGGGGGTATATATGAACTATTGTCTAATGATAATTAATATAGTTTTATTTATATTATTAGCATTTTTAGTTCTTAAAATTAAGAATGCTAATAAAGAACAAACACCAGCAGGATTATTGATAGGAACAGGATTAGCATTAATAACATCTTCTTTTCCGGATTTTACAGATAAATTATTTAATTTTGCAGAAACTGCTCTAAGTTATATAAACTTAGTAAATACAACTCAAACAAATGAAATGGATGTAAATATTATATCTTTAATATGTGGAATCTTATTAGTATTATTGGGAATATATTACAATCTAAATATTAAAGATAGATTTTTTGTGCTTAATATACTAAGTAAAGATAGAAGATTGATAACTGAAAGAAATAATATTAAAGACTTAAAAATAATTGATTTTAAATTAAGAGAACATCAAATAGATGTTGTGAGAATGTTTGATAATGCAAATAACATAACAGTAAATTCCTGCAAATATATATTTGAAGAAATTGAAGAAAAGACAAAAAGATTTATAAGTGAAAGTAATGATTTTAAAAAAGCTTTCACAGGAATGTTTTCAATACCATTTACTATCTTAGCAGGTACATATTTATCTGCCACTGAAATTGATAAGTATTTTGAATATAATCGTAATACATGTAAGTATTATTCATTAAAAGAAGATAAGTGGTATAAAAAGATAAAGACTTATCCAAAGTTAACTATAGAAACACAAAGCAACAATATTCAATCAAAAGAAATTGTAGTTGCAGTATCTATAACTAAAAATATAACTGATGGAGATTTGATACAGTTCACGGGAAAAGATATCCTAAAAATAGGGCTACAAAATCCAAAAGATAATGTAATTGAATTTAGAGAGCAATTAGGAGATTATGCAAAACTGATAGTAGATACTATAGAGAATTTAAAGACAACATATCCAAATTTAGAGACCGTTCATTTAGTAGGAGCAATTCCAAGTTGCTTATCAATTGAATTAGGTAGAAAAATAAGTCTAATTAGCAATAGATTGCCAATGATAATAAGTTATCATTTCAAATTTGGGAACATACCTAAATACAATTTTGGGATAATAGTTACAGAAAAGGATAAGGGGAAATTAATAAAACCATAGGGGGAATAGAGAAAATATGTATGATTTATCATTAGAGTTCAAAAAATTTTATTATAATGAAGTTGTTCTTCCAAGAGAAGAAACTGATAATCTAAGAGAAAAGAAAAATTTGAATATACAAAGACTTAAGGATGGTCTTGATGAGTATAATACAGAAAATAATACACACTACAAAATTGCTGAAACAATAGAGCAAGGTAGTGTTGCCATGTCAACAGTAACACAAAATCAAAAAAATGATTATGATATTGATGTAGCAATTGTATTTGACGATACGAATCTAAATGGATTAGGTCATAGAGCTGTTAAAAATGTGATAATAGATGCTTTAAAAAGAAAATGTACTAATTTTAAGACTCCACCAGAGGCATTATCAAATTGTGTTAGAATAGTTTATTCTGATAATTACCATATAGATTTTGCAATATATAAAAGAATCAAGAATGATGATGGTAGTTATAAATATGAACATGCAGGTGCAGAAAAGTGGAATTCGAGAAATCCAAGAGCAATTAATAATTGGTTTAAAGATGAAATAAAAATTCATGGCGAAAAATTAAGACAAGCAGTAAGGCTATCTAAGATGTTTTGTAAATCAAGAAGTGATTGGAAAATGCCAGGGGGGCTGATTCAATCGGTATTATGTGATGAGAAGATTCAAGACTATGAGAGAATGGATGAAATGTTTTATTATACAATGAAAGAAATTGAAAAGAGATTAGAGGATGACATTGAGGTCTACAATCCAACAGATTCTGAACAAAGTTTATTGTTAAAGGAATCAGATAGAGATAAAATGAATAATTGGAAAAATAGATTAAAAGATAATCTAAAAAAGTTGGATATTTTATTTGATGATAAGTGTAGCTTAAAAGATGCTATTGAGGCATGGAATGAATTTTTTAAACATGGATTTTGGACTTATGATGAAGAAAATAATAAAAGAGCATGTTCTTTATCAGAGACATTTAGCTTAATGAAATCTTCTAATATAGATTTAGTTGAGTATGATGATACTGAAGAATTTATTCAAAATATAATGCCTATTGAGGATAAGTATTTTATTAGACTCGACTGTAGAATTATAGACTTTGAAATAAAGAGTGATAAGATATATACTAAACAGATTATAAAATTGTCGACTTTAAGAAGCTCAGGTAAAAAGATTCCATTAGGAAGAAGATTAGAATTTTATTTAGATATTAATAAGGTTCCTTATCCATTTGAAGTATATTGGAAAGTAAAGAATAATGGCTATAAAGCTATAGAAAACAATTGTATTCGTGGGGAAATATTTAAAAATGAAGAAGAACCATTTGATAGATTAATAGAGGAAAGTAGTTTTGAAGGAGACCATTATGTGGAGTGTTATATTGTGAAAAATGGTGTATGTGTAGCTAAAGATAGAATTGAAGTTCCCATTTCAACATTTTAAAGTAAGTATATAATTTACAATAACCTATAAAAATCGTAAGAAGATATATAGAGTAGGAAAGTAGTTCAGAGGTATTAGATAAGAAAGAGAAAAGGAGATTTATGGGAAAAGATTGGTAAATTTATTTATAGACTTTACAAGTCCCATGAGATATTAAAAAGGGATGTATTTTATATTTACATTAAATTAAGGGTTATCAAAAGCTAAATAATATATGAACAAAATATAAAAGAAGTTAATATACAATAATCTTTTGTACCTTTATTAGCAAGTTATTAAAAGAAAATAAATATATGTATTAGCGATTAGAAATGTCTAATCACTTTTTCTTTAAAATAATGAATCTATTAAGTGCTTATCCTTACTATTTAGTGTATCAGTAGGAGCTAATAGTGTGGTATTTAAGGAATCAGACGAGAAAGTAGTATAAATCCCCTTTTCAGAAATCAGTTTGTTTAAAATTTTTTCTACTTGCTCTTCTAAAGACTTATCTTTGCCTTCAA
>JAAYRG010000199.1 GCA_012518885.1 Clostridiales bacterium
TTTTAGGGTGGATTTTTAAAATAAAGTTCTGTCAGGATTTAGGAACTAGGAGTAAGGGCTAAGGGGAATTTAGTCCATTTATTCTTCCATTTTCTTTTCCACTTAATTCTTTCTATTCATTGATTTTACTGGGATTAAGGCTTGTGTCTATTTTCTTTTCTCATTAGTAATTCGAATAAAAAAACATGGCTATCGGGGTTTTCCTTGACCCTGATAACCATGGTTTTCCTGTTTTTATAATACTACTTTATTTGCTTAAAATTGGGGTATTTCTATGCATTTAAAAGATGTGAGGAGTTTGTTTTGATTAGACAAATAAAAATATATCTCCTATAGCTCCACTCTTCCCTCAAGGGCACGCAGTAATGTTACCTCATCGATGTTTTCTAAGTCTCCTCCAACTGGAACACCACTTGCAATTCTAGTAACTTTTATATTAGTAGGCTTAATTAACTTACTAATGTACATAGCAGTTGTTTCACCTTCAAGACTTGAGTTTGTAGCAATTATTACTTCACTAACATCCTTTTGAAGACGAGTCATTAATTCCTTAAGTTTAATATCTTCTGGACCAATTCCATTCATAGGAGAAATTGCTCCATGCAGAACATGATATACCCCTGAAAATTTACCTGTTTTTTCATAGGCTGCTAAGTCTCTTGAGTTCTCAACAACCATAATAATACTCTGGTCTCTCTTGGGACTAGAACAAATAGGACATAGCTCATCATCTGTAAGTGTTAAACACTGCTTACAGTACTGTACGTTTTCTTTTGCAGATGATATTGCATAAGTTAAGCTCCTAACCTGATCAACGGGCATATTTATTATATGAAATGCCAGGCGCTGTGCAGTTTTTGCCCCTATTCCAGGAAGTCTTGATAGTTCTTCTATTAACTTACTAATCTGATTGCTATAATAATTCATTAGAATGGAAGGCCTCCGCCTAATCCACCTAATCCTCCTGTAATTTCTCCTAAAACAGATTCTGTTTCCTCATTCATTTTTCTAAATGCTTCGTTTACTGCTGCCATTATTAGGTCTTGTAACATTTCAACATCATCTGGGTCTACAACTTCTTCTTTAATAATTACACCAGTAACTTCTTTTTTACCTGATACTTTAACGGTAACAGCTCCACCACCAACTGATGCTTCCCATTCTTTTTCTTCAAGCTCTTTAGTTTTTTCTTCCATCTTCTTTTGCATTCTTTGAGCTTGCTTCATTAAATTATTCATATTACCAGGCATTCCTCCTGGAAATCCTCCACGTCTTGCCATAATCTTTACTCCTTCTTATTAATTTAATCTTCATATTCTATTTTAATATTTTTAATTAGCTTAGTTAAGTCAGGATGTTCTTTTCCACCATCCTGTTCATTGTTAGTTAACTGAAACTGAATATCTAAATCTATATCTTTGCCTATAATATTACTAATTGCTGTTCTTAGTTCTTCCCTGTGTTGGTCTGTTGCAATTCTACCTAAGTCTAGTTTGTCTGAACATTCAAGTATTAAGCTATTGTCACCACCAACCCTAGGAGCAGCCTTCATAAGATTAGGTCTCCAACTTGCAGGTATTTTACCAACTATACGACTCCAATTCCTTCCTATCTCCCTCATGTCTTCTGGAAGGGCCTTGGCTATTTCTCTAATCTTTTCATCTTCTTTGTCACTAGTCCTGTTATCAGTTGTATTTTGATAAGAAACCCTATCTTTACTTGTTACTTCTTCCACATTATTACTATCCCTGATAACTACACCTTGTTCAACTAGTGCCTCTAATTGTCTAATCCTATCAAGCAAGGATTCATAATCTGTTTCCATCTGTGGTGTCATTAGTTTAATTAATGCAACCTCTACTAGGACCCTTGATTGGGATGCAAATTTGATTTGGTTAGATAGGTCTGAAAATACATGAATGTATCTTATCAAGGTATTAATTCCTATCTTTTCTACTTGTCCTTCTAAAATAGGAATATCTTCTGATGATATGTCTATCTTATCTAAATTTTCTTGAGATGATTTAACTAATAGTAGATTTCTTAAGTACCAGGTAAATTCATTGATAAAGCTTGTTAGTTCTTTACCCTCAAGGATAATATCATCCAAAAATTCTATACAATCAGATGCTCTCTCTTCTATAATATAATCAAGTAGCCTCGAATATACCTCAACATCCATTGCACCTAAGATTTTTAGGACTTTATCATATGTTAGGTCCTCCCCTAGGTTAAATGATATACACTGGTCTAATAAACTTAAAGCATCACGCATTGAACCATCAGCCACTCTAGCAACATATCTTAATGCCTTTTCTTCAGCTTGTATACCCTCTTCTTGTAAGACATCTGCTAAACGTCCTGTTATAGTCTCAATTGTAATACGCTTAAAATCATATCTTTGACATCTTGATAGTATTGTAAGAGGTAACTTTTGCGGCTCTGTTGTTGCAAGTATAAATATAACATATGAAGGAGGTTCTTCTAGTGTTTTAAGTAATGCGTTGAATGCTGACTTAGATAACATATGAACCTCGTCAATAATATAGACCTTATATCTTCCCTGAGCAGGAGAGTAACGAACCTCTTCGATAATATCCCTTACATCATCTACACCAGTATTTGAGGCAGCATCAATTTCAATAATATTCATAGCCACTTGGTTATTAACATTGTTACAAGTCTTACACTTATTACACGGGCTTCCTTCTACTGGTTCTTCACAATTTACTGCCTTTGCAAAGATCTTAGCTATTGTTGTCTTACCTGTTCCTCTTGTACCACAAAATAAATAAGCATGTCCTATTCTATTTGCCTTTATTTGATTTTTTAAAGTTGTTACTATATGGTCCTGCCCTTTTACATCACTAAATTCTTGAGGGCGAAACTTTCTATATAGGGCTTGATATGCCATATCTACACTTCCTCTTAATACTATGTCTCTACTTCTGTTATGCTAAAATCTTAAACTTACCATGCACCTTTAACCTAGTATATAGTTATTCTTTGTATAAGTATCCTTTTTCAGCTAAGGCCGCTTCTATCTTGTCTAATATTTCTTCAGAATCAGCCTCAACAGTATGTACATGGATATCTCCAGTTAACTCTTTTAAAGGTGTAACTTTACCACTCTTTAACCTAGCTACGAATTCATATACATCCTGTCTATTATTTATTATAAGCTCAGTTGATATATTGCCATATATACCATGGGATACTCCTACATCAAGTATTCTCCCACCCCTATCTATTATTAGACACAACTCTTCTTCTATTTCTTGGGTAGAGTGTTTCACAAGAAAAGAACGTGTAACCTTATTAGGGTATTCTTTAAACAAGACATATCCCTTATTAGTTGAGATTATATCTGCATCTGCGGCCCTAAGTAAGGCAACATCTTGAACGATTACCTGACGACTAACTCCTAGCTTCTTTGCAAGTTCTGAGCCAGATATAGGTTTATATGAATTTTCTAGGATTTGAATTAGCTTGTTTCTTCGCTCTCTAGAGTCCATATTCTACTCCTTATATAAGACTTAACCGATTGACTTTATAGTATAATAAGTTTGATAAAAAAGCAAGGTTTTTAGAAGACTTCATAGGACAAAGAGAGTAGTTATAGCTTCTATTGTACCCTACATTTTGAATAACTAGATGTACAAATAGTAACTATTACTACTCTCTTTAAAAGCTTATTTATTCAATTAGATACACATGGTTAATAGAAACCTATCCTGTTTGATGCTGTTGGAGGACTATCTTCATTTATAGCCGGACGTGAATCTGGGTCAACCTCAGGAAAAACTAAGGGAATAGGGTTTGATTCAGGTAAATCAGTTGTATCATATTCTGGTGTGGGATTGGTTCTATCAATTCCTGGAGTTTTTGGCGGATTAGAAAGAGGAGTTGTACTGGGTATCTGAATCTCTGGTTTTGGGCTAGTATCAGGCTTATGGTCATTACCTTCCTTATCTCTTTCATAATTTTGATTATGCATAAGAACCTCCTTATTTATTAAACATAGTAATTAGCCTTAGCTTTCCAGTAACCTAACATAATATTGATTCATATCTTGTAAAGTTATTGTATCCAAATGCTATAATATTTATTAGGCTCTTTAGTTTATTAGAGTAGTTTTTATTATACTTAAATGATATTATGGTATAATAAAATGAATTATTTATGAAAGAGGTTGTTATGTTTAGATTATGGGCTAAAATTTTTAAAGACAATAAATTACTTAATGATATAGTTATAGAGAATAATGATCGAGATTTAAATAGAACTAAAAAGATTTTTCAGGCTATTGACGATGTCTGTTATGAATTTGATTTGGCTAAGCCTATTTGGTTAGATTCTACTATTGCTGATTTTAAAAAGCGTAGTAAGACCAGATTTAATCAAGATAATTTCATTGAAAGTATTGATTTTGATTATTTGGAAATTGAAGTTATAGAAGAGGATTACTAGGTTAACTTTTACGAACTGGAGGGATAGTCTTGACTACTAAGGATAAGGTCCTAAGAATTCTAGAAGAAAATAAGGGGTCCCACATATCTGGGAGTAAAATAGCTAAAGAGTTAGATTTAAGCAGGAATTCTGTTTGGAAGGCAATAAAGCAATTACAGGAAGATGGCCACAATATTACAGCTATTACAAATAAGGGCTACCGTTTAGATACTGATAATGAGATTCTATCTAGCCATAGTATATACAAGCATCTAAGGTCTGACATTTTTGATATAGATGTATACAGTGTTGTAGATTCTACTAATTCCATCCTTAAGCTAGAGGCCGAAAAGGGTGCTCCTGAGGGAAAGGTAGTCATTGCTGAACACCAAACAAAGGGTAGGGGAAGGAGAGGTAAGAGTTTTTTCTCTCCTGAAAGTACTGGTATATATATGAGCCTTTTACTTCGCCCAAAGCTTTCAGCTTATGAATCCCTATCTATTACTACTTGTGCTGCTGTTGCAGTTGCAAGGGCAATAGAACTTAATTCTGATAAGGAAGCCAAAATTAAATGGGTAAATGATATCTTTATAGATAATAAAAAGGTATCCGGCATTTTAACAGAAGCTTCTATTGATCTAGAAGGTGGTGGCCTAAAATATGCTATCTTAGGTATAGGCATAAATGTCTTCTCACCAGCTGAAGGTTTTCCAAAAGAAATTGAAGGAATTTCTACTTCAGTATTTGATAAAAAGGACTACTCAAGTGAGCCTAGAGGGAAACTGATTGCTGATATCTTAAGTATCTTTATGGATTACTATAAAGATATCCAAAAGAAATCTTTCCTTTCTGAATATAAGGAGAGGTCCTTGATCCTTAATAAAGAAATAGATGTCATAAAGGGACCTAATGAAATTCTAAGTGCAGTGGCCCTAGATATTGATGATGATTTTCACCTAAAGGTAAGATACGCTAATGGAGAAGTTGAATATCTTAATTCAGGTGAAGTTAGTATTAAAAAGTCTTCTAATAACTAATAGTATCTAATAGAAAGGCATGCTAGTCTTTAGTTATAAGGACCAGCATGCCTTTCTTTATCTTACATTATTATATAATTATTTTTTTATAATCTAAAATCAAGAGCCCTAAATTATAAACGTTTCATTAATTCTTCTCTTTCAGCTTCAAATCCAGGTTTTCCAAGTAGGGCAAACATATTCTTTTTGTAGCTTTCCACACCAGGTTGATCAAAAGGATTAACCCCAAGAATATATCCACTTACACCACAAGCAAATTCAAAAAAGTAGAATAACTGACCTAAATAAAACTCTGATTGTTCAGGAATATTAACTAGTAAGTTAGGAACCCCGCCATCTGTATGGGCTAGTTTTGTTCCCTTCATAGCACTCTTATTAACAAAGTCAATACTCTTACCTGTTAAGTAGTTAAGTCCGTCTAGGTCTACTTCTTCTTCTTCAATTATAATTTCACAGCCAGGGTCCTCAACATTAAGGACAGTTTCAAATAGAGTTCTTTGACCATCTTGGATAAACTGTCCCATTGAGTGTAGGTCTGTTGTTAAGTCTACTGAAGCTGGATATATTCCCTTTTGGTCTTTACCTTCACTTTCACCAAACAATTGCTTCCACCATTCAGCTATAAAGTGTAGAGATGGTTCGTAATTAGCAAGGATTTCAATGGATTTTCCTTTTCTAAGAAGAATATTTCTTATTGCAGCATACTTTAAGGCATCATTATCATCAAATGAATTGTTTAGGCAAACTTCACGCATTGAAGCTGCACCTTCCATAAGTTTTATAATATTAGCTCCACTTACAGCTATAGGAAGTAGGCCAACTGCAGTTAATACAGAAAATCTTCCACCTACATCATCTGGTACAATAAAACTTTCATAGTTTTCTTCTGTAGCCAGATTCTTTAATGCTCCTTTTTCCTTATCTGTAGTTACATATATACGGTTGCGAGCTTCTTCTTTTCCATATTTCTCGATTAGTAATTTCTTAAATACTCTAAATGCAATTGCTGGTTCTGTAGTTGTCCCTGACTTACTAATCATATTAATAGAAAAATCTCTATCTCCAATTACATCAATTAAATGACTAATATACTTACTACTAATATTATTACCAACAAAGTAAATCTCTGGAGTAGACCTTTTTTCTTTAGGAAGATTGTTATAAAAACTATGGCCTAAGAAGTCTATTGCAGCTCTAGCTCCTAAATAAGAACCACCAATTCCAATAACCAGGAAAACTTCTGAGTTATCTTTTATTTTTTTAGCCGCCTTTATGATACGGTCAAACTCTTCCTTGTCGTAATCTATAGGTAGGTCAACCCATCCTGTAAATTCACTACCTACTCCTGTCTTACCTACTAACTTAGCTTTTGCTTCTTCTGCAATCTCTTTCATTATTCGAATTTCTGAATCATTTATATAACTTGTAGTAGCAGAATAATCGAAGGTAACTTTAGATTCCATTTGTACATTCCCCTTTCAGTTTATTGAACTTGTATTAAGTCCATTCTAACAAATAGGGTATCCTTATTCAATATAATTAACAAATAGTTTTATGCCAAATATTCCTTTAAAATATCTTCAATTATTTGCTTGTCTTCCTTACTTAGCCTAGTTCTTCTCCTAATCATGTTGCCTGAACTAGTCCTTGATGTCCTTATCTCTTCCTTATTTCTATCTCCCTTCAATATAGAATCTTCTCTTGTTGCTGCAACTTGATCATCCTTGCTACCTGTCTTAGTATCAGCCGGTCTACTTGCCCCTCCTAACTTGTTTGCACCTTCGACATTTCTTCTTGCCCTGCCCTCATCAATTCCTGTTACATTACTAGTTAACTTTTCCTGCTTAGGTTCTTCTGCTTTACTAACTGCTCTATCCTCATTAAATCCCATTAATTTATTAGTATATGGGCACTGATTAATCTCTGATATACTCCTTACAGTTTCATATTCATACTCTAACTCCATATCACTTGTTGTATCCTTGCTACCTTTTCTTGATTCTAATTTACGTAGTTCCTTAATCTCCTGCTTTAAACTCTCCTTACTTTGTTGGGCTGGGGTTATTTTATTTTTTCTTTTAGCCTGGGAGCTTAACTTTTTCTCTAGTTTTAAAGCCTTCTTAATTTCAGCCTCTCTACGCTTCTCCTCTATCCTTAACTGTTTTTCTTTCTTTGCCTTTAATCTATTTTTTATTCTATCTTCCTTTCTTTTTGCCCTTGCTGCTCTTTTTGCCTGTTTTTTAAATAACCTTGTGGCCCTTTTTTCTTCTTTTCTACGCTTTCTATCTTCTCTTGCCTTTAGCCTTCTCATCCTAAAACTATCCTTGCCATTGCAAGCATCCTCATCTTCCTCTAACTCTATTTGAACTGCTTCATCTGCTGCTGCAACAAAGTTTTCTACAACCATATCCTTTTGATTTGCAAAATACTTTTTATAGGCCTCTATTAATTTGGGGTTTGCAGCCTCTTGTTCTAGCCTGTTATTTAAATAATTTTCTAAATAATCTATTATATTTAACCTAATTATTTCTCTCTTTGCCTTCTTATTAAGGAGGGCCTCAAAAAATATCAACAATCCCCCACTTAAAAAACCCACCAAAAATACACTTAAAATCCACATTCGTTCAAATTCTAAAAAAGCGTATAAAATAGCACCTATTAAACCTATAGCGAAAGAAACACTCCCAACTTGTCCACTAATTTTTTCCCAGGTTATCAACAAAA
>JAAYRG010000200.1 GCA_012518885.1 Clostridiales bacterium
CAAACCCTATCACCATATTCCTTAACAAGGTCATTGAATTCATCTCTTAGTTCAGGGCTTACTACAATGATACTAGCATTATATTCTAAGAAGTTTTTAGCTTTCCTATAGGCTATTTTACCTCCTCCTATAATCCCTATTTTCTTGTCTGATATGTCTACCATTATAGGACAAAACATTATAAACCTCCTAGTTAGCTTAAAACTTTCTCTAGTTACTAAGTAATCTTATCTAAATCTCTAAATGTTCAAAATGTCTAAATGATTTATGTATATATCCTGAATCTCTTTAATCTGGCCTAGTCCCATAATAATTGGTTCGACCCTGATGCCTGATGACAGGAGCTTATCTTGCCAAGAATCCTTGCCTGATACCATATCATTAGTGGCATGGCTCCCTGCAAAGAACATAAAGGGCATAAGTTTTACCTTTTTTATCCCTAGGCCTTGTAATGTAGGAATTATTTCATCAATTGTCTTCCTACCCTTTAGAGTTCCTATAAACACATTCGGGTAGCCTGCTTGCCTAAACCTTTGTTCAAGTCTTTCATAGGCCTTATCTGTATAGGGGTCACAGCCATGTCCCATGAATACAATTCCCTCATCATAAGCTATATCTTGATATATGGAGTCTAGGCCTCTTACAACCATATCATAATCTAAGTCATCCCCAAGTAAAGGCTTGCCTACTTGAATATTCACCTTGCTATTATCTATAATAAACTCCTTAACTTGGTCTTTAAGTTTAGAATATTCCTTACCAGGCAAAACAAAAAGAGGCTGGATATAAATGTTATAAACACCACTACTTGTCGCTCTTATTAAGGCCTCTTCTAGATTATCTACTAGGTAATTATCCCTTTTCTTTAAGATATTAATAATTATCCTAGATGTATAAGCCCTAAAGATATGGATACCTCTAAATTCTTCTCTTATCCTATCTTCTATACTATCTATACATAACCTTCTTGCTTCTTCATAAGTTGTTCCAAAACTAACAAGTATAATGGCTTTTTGCATTTTATCTTTCCTTTACATGTCTTATGGACTATAGTTAAAATATTAGCATAAGGTTAATATCTTAACAATGATGATAATTATAGGTATTCCTGATAGTGCTTTTTGGGTGACCATTTATTTAATACTTGTGGTTTGATAAAGAAGCAAAAAAGGGTGCCAGGGTAGGTTGAAATTTTATTCGTTGCGATTAATACCGAAATTAATTTCACCTACTCTGGCACCCTCTCTTACCCTAGTACCATTATTTATTCACACTTCTTGTATTTAGAATATGCGACCCTAAACACCTTGGATTATACAATTAATAAGCCTGGTTCATAGTCCATTGTATCTGGGATATATTCATAATTTCTAATTATCTTTATGAGGCTCTTCATAACATCAGATAGGGCCTTATCCTTGTGGTAGACTATTGAAAAATGCCTATTCCACTCCTTAGTCCAAATCTTTATTACATGGATATCTCCATCATTAACTTCTCTTTCTAATAAGCATATAGATATTACCGATAGACAGTTATTCTCTATAACTTCTCTTTTAATTGCCTCAGGGCTATTCCCAATAAATACAGTAGTTATAGGGATATTATGCTTTTTAAGAAAGTCTTCGAAAAGTTCTCTTGTTCCACTACCCTCTTCTCTCATGGCAAAGTGTTGGCCGACTAGTTCTTCAATCTTAATTTCCTTCTTCTTAGCAAATGGATGGTCACTATTACATATCAACACCAAATAGTCATTAAGCTGGGGCCTAACAACTAAATCAGGGCTTTTTATTTTACCTTCAACAATTGCTATATCTAATTCATTCTCTAATAGTTTCTTTTCAATACACCCTGTATTACCAACATATGTACGTACTCTTACATTAGGATTGGTATCTGTATATCTTTTTAAGATATCACTTAAAATACAATCTCCTATTGATACAGTTGCTCCAATTTTGATTTCTTGTACCTTGTTTATATTAGCCATAGTTTCTTCTAATGCATCGAAATCTTCTACTATCTTCTTAGCATTATAATATAGTTTCTTACCCAGGTCCGTTATATAAAGTCTGTTGTTTAGCCTTTCAAACAATAGTATTCCGTAATATTCTTCTAGTTCCTTAATCGCTTGGCTTACAGTAGGCTGGGATATATATAAGTTGTTGGCTGCCTTACTCATATTGCCAAGCTTTGCTACTTCAATAAAAATTCTTAAATGCCTAATAGTCATAACATTTCTCCATATCTAAAATTCCCCTATAGGTTTTACCTATAAGAACAATAAGATTTTACCATTATCCAAAATCTTAATCAAGTGATATAATTCATGTAGATTGTTAATTAATTAACTTACCCAAGAGAAAGGAAGGTAAGCCATGAATATACTTATAATTGGTGGCGTAGCTGCTGGTACTAAGGTAGCAGCAAAACTAAAACGTGATAATTACAATCACAATGTTAAGATATTAACCAAAAGTAAAGATATCTC
>JAAYRG010000030.1 GCA_012518885.1 Clostridiales bacterium
TATAGGTGGTATTTTTATGAAGTAAAATCATTAGATAATAAGATTAATTTAAATCACTATATTTGAAACTTCTAGTTCTTCTTCTTCGTCTTCTTGCTTTTATATTTCTCCTATATATTATGAGCAATCCAACTATTACAACTAAAAGTCCAACCCCTACACCTATTACTATAGGCATATATGGATTATTTGATTCTTCATGACTTACTTCTTGTTCATCATTTATTTCACTAGGACTTTCTGTTATATGTTCTATAGGGTCTAAATAAAGGTTATTTAGTAAGATATATGACTTTGTATTATCATAAATTATATCTGTCTTTCCTAGTTTATTATTATCAAATGAGTACACAATAGAACCTATAATATTTTCTCCTTCCACTAAAGTTTCAAGAGGGTCTAATTCTATAGTTTTCTTTACATCATCAATTGTAATGTTACTAGGCAGTACCACATTACCATTCTCGCTTAGCCTAAGTGGGCTATCGGAGATATTAAAGAAAGAGCGATACTTTGTGAAGAAATCAATATCCTTATTAATATTAGTGTTAGTATTGTCTATACTATATAAACTAAAGTTATCAAATGCGTAATTAAGTAAGTTAGCTGTATCTTTATATTGATCCTTAGCATTTGGACAAGACATAATTACAGATATTAGTGTCATACCATCTCTTTTTGCAAACGTTACAAGAGTATACATAGATGCTCGTGTCCATCCAGTTTTTCCTCCAATTGCTCCATCATAGTGAATATCCTTTTTAATAAACTTATGGTGATTGGCTAGATATCTAGTTTCTTCTTGAATATTTGTTGGAGGAATAACATAGGTACGAGAATTAGTGATTTCTCTAAATTCATTATTTTGTATTGCTGCTTTAGAAATAAGGGCCATGTCATAAGGAGTAGTATAGTGATTCTCATCTGGAAGGCCATGGGGATTCATAAAGTTAGAATTATTAGCCCCTAAGCTCCTAGCCTTTTGATTCATCATATCAATAAATGTATTAATATCTCCTCCAACATGTTCAGCTACCGCATATGAAACTTCATTAGCAGACTCTAGCATAATACCATATAGGGCCTGTTCCATGGATAGCTCTTCTCCAACATCAATACCAATTCTACTACTATCTAGGTCTACATTAAAGACAGCATCACGAGAAAAAGTTACTATTTCATTCATAGAAGAGTTTTCTAATGCAATTAATGTAGTTAAAATTTTAGTAATACTAGCAGGATAGTACTTGTTATGAATATTCTTACCGTATAATATAGAACCAGTTTCTGCTTCCATAACAATGGCAGCATCTGCTGAAATTGTTGGAAAATCTTTTGACCAGACAGAATAGTAGTTACCTTCATAAGTTTGGTTTATATCCGTATTATTAGTTGTTTGTGCATTTATTATATTAAAATTACCTAGAAAAAGTACACATATAATGAGAAAGGTAATAGTTCTTTTCATGAAAAGCTCCTTTGTATATAACAAGTTGTATTATTCAGGTTCATCTTTAGTATGTATTAAAAACATAAACATATTATAGAATAATTTCGCTAGGGTATCAAGGAAATAAGTGAATATAAGAAAAATATAGGAGAAATTAAAGAATTCTAGCTTATCATATACTTATATGCAGGTAATAATGCATTTTAAGTATGTTAATGACAAAATATATGGTATACTAATACTAAAGCTAGTATTAAGTTTAAAGATTAAGCAAAAGGTGTACTAGTATAAAAAATAGTAAGATGTGTTATAGGAGCGTTATACATGAGACTTAGAAATGTAAAGGGAGCTAGGGAGACCATAGCTTCAAGTAAGTACGTAATTAATAAACCAGAAGATCTAAAAGGAAAATGGAATAAATATTTTAAAAATGATAATCCAATACACATAGAAATAGGCATGGGTAAGGGTCAGTTCATAATAGAATTAGCCCAAAGAAACCCAAATATAAACTATATTGGTATAGAGAAATTTTCAAGTGTCTTAGTTAGAGCGATTGAAAAACTAGATGAAAGAGAAGATGAAATTAGTAACTTATTATTAATAAGATTTGATGCAGAATATATTAACAACATCTTTGAAGAAGATGAAATTGAAAGAATTTATTTAAATTTTTCTGATCCATGGCCAAAAGCTAGACATGCTAAACGCAGGCTAACATCAAAGGAATTCCTAGGAAGGTATGATAAGTTCCTAACAAGATCTGGTGAGATAATCTTTAAAACAGATAATAAATCACTTTTTGACTTTTCACTTGAGGAGATTAAAGAAACAGACTGGAAACTACGTAATGTGACATATGATTTGCATAATAGTGAATTTGCTAAAGATAATGTATTAACTGAGTACGAGGAAAAGTTCTCATCAATGGGTAAACCTATTTATAGATTAGTAGCATATAGATAATATGAATAATAATAATACATCCCATTTGCATATTATAAAATAAGAATGCTATGGGTGATAATATGACTAATTCTATTAAAAGAAAAATTGCAAAAGCTACTAGTTGTAATAGGGCTTTAAATAAAAAAGTTCTGTGCCTTAGAAGGTCACTTATTGAAGTTAATAATATATTAAATGATACGAATAAAAAGAAGAAAAAGAAGAAACGATATTAATATATTGTCCTTTTCATTACAAATAAGAGGCTCATAATATAAATAATAAATATATTAATTATTTATATTTATTAATAATTAATTTTATGATACACTATTAAATAGCTTTTAAAGAGATAAAACAAAGGAGGAATAATATGGCATATAAATTTACTGATGATAATTTTGAACAAGAGGTACTAAATTCAGATACACCTGTTTTAGTTGACTTCTATGCAGATTGGTGTGGTCCTTGTAAGATGATTGGACCAGTAATTGAAGAGTTAGCAGAAGAATATGAAGGTGTAATAAAGATAGGTAAAATCAATGTAGATGATAACCAAAACTATAGCACTAAATATAAAGTAATGACTATACCTAATCTAATATTCTTCAAAAACGGAGAGAAAGTAGACCAAGTTATTGGTGTTGTTTCTAAAGACCAACTAGTTGAAAAATTAGAAGCTTTAAAATAATTAAAGACTTATTTTTCAAACTAAGATATATCTTTTGTCATTCCAAGTATAAGACTTCATAATTATCTAAGATTAAAAGCTATATTTGGAATGACAAAATAAAATAAAAAATTTTAAAAAAATACTTGCAAAAAGTAATTTTTTATACTATAATAGCATTCGTGTTAAAACATCAAAAACAATTAAATATGTGCCTCTAGCTCAGTTGGCAGAGCA
>JAAYRG010000201.1 GCA_012518885.1 Clostridiales bacterium
CAACTTTCAAAGGAGGAACTTGGTCTATGATAAATAAGAATTCAAAAAATAATGATAATACGACTAGTAAGAATACTAAGACAAGTAAGGATAAACTCCATCTATTTGAAAGTGCAAAAACAAACAATAGAAGGGGTCCAGGTCCAAGACCAACAGAAAAACCAAAAGACTTAAAAAAGGGACTAGTTAAACTATCCCATTACCTTAAACCCTATTACATACAACTTATCTTTGCCTTTATATGTATTTTTGTGGCTACTATTATTTCAATTATAGCTCCAAGGATTCTTAGTTCCCTTACTAATGTAATAGAGTCAGCTGTAGTTTCCTACAAGGAGGCCCTTAGTCTAGGTAAGGATACAAGTTTACAGATTGATTTAGAACAGATTACTAAGCTAGCAAAGATATTAATTGCCATCTATCTTAGCAACGCTCTACTTAACTACTTACAGTCCTTTACTATGAGTGGAGTTGTACAAAGAATAAGTAAGAAATTAAGAAGGGATGTTATTTTTAAACTTAACAAGATTCCTCTAAAATACTACGATTCCAACCCCTTTGGAGACACCCTCTCAAGGGTAACTAATGATATTGATACAATTGGTCAGTCACTAGGCCAGGCACTTAGCCAGCTTATTTCCTCTATCTTAATGTTAGTCTTTGTCCTAATTGGTATGCTACTAACTAGCTGGCAACTTACCCTAACTACCCTTGTGACAGTCCCCTTAAGTGTTATCCTTATGTCTTTTATAATTAAGTTTTCACAACCACACTTTATTGGACAACAAAAATATCTTGGGGCAGTAAATGGTACTATTGAAGAAATTTTCTCTGGCCAATCAATTGTTAATGTATTTAATGCAAGTCAAAGAGTTGAACAAGAATTTGAAGAGTATAATCTAAACTTACGTAAGAGTGCTTATTTATCCCAAGCTATCTCAAGCCTTATGCACCCTATACTAAATTTTGTTTCAAAGGTAGGCTACGTTGCTATAGCTGTAGTTGGGGGAACCCTCTACTCTGGGGGCTATATTTCAATGGGAACCATAGTCGCATTCTTTGTATACGTAAATATGTTCCAAGGCCCTATAGGCCAATTAGGTCAGATAACAAATGTCTTACAGGTTGCAGCTGCTGCTTCAGAACGTGTCTTTGAATTCTTAGAGGAAGAAGAAGACGCTGACGAAAGCCATAAGACCAAAGTATTAGAACCTACTAATGTTAAGGGAAGGGTGGAATTTAGGAATGTTAAATTTTCTTATATTCCTGGCCAAGAAGTAATCAAAAACTTTAATGCAGTTATAGAACCTGGCCAAAAGGTAGCTATAGTAGGCCCAACAGGGGCAGGCAAGACTACAATAGTTAATCTGCTAATGAGGTTTTACGAGCTAAGTGAGGGAGAAATCCTAATAGATGGTATTCCAATCAAAGACCTTACTAGAGATAATGTTCGTAGCTTATTCTCTATGGTTTTACAAGATACTTGGCTTTTTGATGGAACCATAGGTGAGAACATAATTTATACCAAGGATAATGTAAGTAAGAAGGATTTAGAAAGGATTGCCGAAGCCGCTAATATTAATCACTTTATTAAGACCCTAGCAGATGGATTTGATACTAAATTAGATTCAGAAAGTAACGTTTCAGGAGGCCAAAAGCAACTTATTACAATTGCAAGAGCCATGCTTAATGACTCTCCTATGATGATCCTTGATGAGGCTACCTCTAATGTAGATACTAGAACTGAAGTTTTGATCCAGGAGGCAATGGATAAGTTAACTAAGGGTAGAACTAGCTTTGTTATAGCCCATCGGTTATCAACTATAAAAAATGCTGATGTAATCCTTGTTCTTAATGAAGGAGATATAATTGAACAAGGTAATCACGAAGAATTACTAGCTAAGGGTGGATTCTATGCCAACCTTTATAACTCACAATTTTTAGCTAGTTCTTCTCAATCTTAATACTATAAAGACACAAAAAACCCCTATACTAATAGGGGTTTTTTAATCTTTATTGTTTTCTACTATTATATTATACCTAGTCCTAATCTTTAATTAGAAACTGACCAAGCAATTCATAGTCAGACTCTAGGTCTATTTTAATGTAACCAGAGCTAAGAAACTCTGACTTATCAGCCAAACTAGCAAATATTAATTTTGATAGGGTAGATTTTAAGTTAAGAACGTCTTCTTCATCTGTATAGAATATAACCTCACCTTGGCAGTCATCAACCCTATTCATAAAATCTTCGAAATTAATATCCTTTTTTATTCGCATACTTCCTCCCTTGTGTCTTTTCGTATATTATAACAGATATCTAGTACTTGAATAAAGATTTTTTATTACTCATATATACCATAAGCATCATTAATGTCTTGAACAAAAATTATTCCATGACCTGGCTTATCAATCTCAAGCTTTTCTCTAATTGACCTAACAATACCTTGAGTTATATCTTCTTTAGAAACAATCATAACTATTTCTTTTTCTGGTTCAACATCCATGTTAAATAGTTTAAAGGTTTCATTTACACCAGAACCTCTTGCATTGATTATTGTTCCCCCTTTTGAACCAGCAGCTTGTGCAGCCTCAATTACTTCTTCAGCCTTGCCCCTACTTACAATTGTAAAAATAAGTTGATACATTATTTTACTCACACCTCTCTTATCTTCCTTTTCTAAATCATCCTTGCAGACAGTATCTATTATTTGACAAGCACTTGTAGTAAAGGCAATACCATGATGGGGCTTTTCAAACTTAAATTCCCTATTTAACTCAGCCAAGACATGATCTGCTGTGTGCTTATCTGTTCCTAGTAGTACTATTTCCTTCCTTTCATCATATAAAGATAGAAAGTTTAATATTGAGTTGTTTACTGTTCCCTTACCTAGACAAATAGTTCCTCCAGGTATTCCAAGGTCCCTTGACTTATGAAGTATCTTACTACCCATTCCACTATTTACTATTATATAAATCAGTTCAAAATTGGCTAGTCTAGCAAACTTAGTCATCTTCTTTCTCAGCTCCTTTTGTTTTAATCGCAAATATCATACCTAAACCTTGTAATGTAATGATTGGCATCATGGCTACCATGGCTATCATACCAAATCCATCAGCCATTAAATCTGCTCCCTCAAAGGCATGGGCAGCACCTTGAATAAATGCCAAGGTAAAGGTTGCAGTAACAGGACCAGTAGCTACTCCACCAGCATCAAAGGCTATACCTACAAAAAGTTCTGGTGTGAAAAACATCATAGTTAAACATATAATATAACCTGGTAATAAATAATGCCATAATTGGATACCTGGTACTAAAACACGTATAACTGATAAAGCAACAGCTAAACCAACTCCTATTGCTAGAGTTGCGGATACTGCCTTCCTCTTAACATAACCACTTGTTACATCTTCAATCTGATGAGTCAAAACATAAACCGCAGGTTCTGCAAGAATAGTTACAGCTCCAATAACAAAACCAATTACTATAATATAAGCCTTATTATCCAGCAGGGCAAGATTATTACCTAAACTAGTACCTACATCCATAAAGCCTGCATTAACACCTATTAAGAATACAAGTAATCCCACAAAGGCAAAGGTAAATCCTGTAAGTAATTTTCTTAGTTCTTTTTTCTTTAAGTTAAAGAAAATTTTATTCAAAACAAGTAATATGACAAAAAGAGGTAAAATTGCCATAAAACTTTCTAATAGATACGTTGGAATGATTTTTATAAAAGGTTTAATTATTGACTTAGAATCAGATATTCTAGATTCAAGAGCAGCGGTAAACTCATCAGGACTAATAAATATGTCTAAAACAAGTACTGCTATGATTGCACCTGATGAAGCCAAGGCAACCAGGCCAAAACTATCATTTTCTGAAGCCTTACTATCCTTCTTTAATTTAGATATACCTACTGAAAGGGCCAATATAAAGGGTACTGCCATAATCCCTGTTGTTGCTCCAGAAGCATCAAAGGCTATCGCTAGGAATTCTCGTGATGCAAATATTGCTAGTAGAAAAATCAAAAAATATATTGCAAGCAAGAACTTATATAAGGGAATATTAAAAAAAACCCTTAAGAAACCTAGAGATAAGATTATAGCAAGGCCTATCGAAACAACGATAAGTATCATCATTCCAGGTATTTGACCTGAGGTTACTAGGTTAACTTGGCTAGCAAGAACCATTAGGCCTGGTTCTGCTATAGATATGAAGAAACCAAGAATAAGTCCCCCACTAAGAACAATCCATAACTTATTAGTTTTAGCCAACGAACTTCCTGTATAATCTCCAAGGGGGGTAATACCAATATCTACTCCTAGCAAGAAAATAGTAAGTCCTATTATCACTAATATAGACCCAATAAGAAATCTAACTATTAAAACAGTATCCATTGGAGATATGGTAAAATTAAGTACTAACACTATAATGGTAATCGGTAAAACCGAAAAAAATACATCTTTAAATTTAGAAGTAATTACATTCAAAATTGCCATCCTCTCTTTGTGCTAATTATGCTTCTGCAAGCTCCTAGAAGCATCGCATGTTGTCTTTATTCATCTCTTATTACTTTTTAAAAATTTCATCATACTCAAAGTTAATATTACGAACTCCTAAAAAATCCTTAACTACAACTGAAACCCCACCTATTAGAATAGACTTACCCTGTAATTTAGAAGGATATATATGAAGGACACTATTTAATCTACTATTAAGTGAAGCTTCAATTTTTTTAGTTATTTCAGGAAAATAATGGGTAAAGGAACTATTTATTATTACTATATCTGGATTATACGAATTAAGAGTGTTATTAATACAAACCGTCATAAACTTAGTAAACTTATCAAACATAGCTATAGCATCCTCATCCCTATCTTGATACATAGATGCAAGGTTTTTGAAGTCTAGATTATCTAAATTCTTTCTTTCCTTAAATTCCTTTAATAAGGCTTGTTCTGAAACATACTGTTCTAAGCACCCCTTATTGCCACACGGACATGGTCTGCCATCTACATCTATAATAGTATGCCCTATTTCACCTGCATATCCGCTATATCCAGTATATAAGTCTCCATCAATGATCAAACCTAGACCAACACCGCTATGTATACTTATGTTGGCAATATTCTTAAAGTCTTTAATAAAAATATGTTCTCCAAGTACAGAAAGGTTAGCTTCATTTTCACAATAAACTCTTGTGTTAAACTTCTTTTCTAAGTAGTCTCCTAAGTCACTTTCTGTCAAATCATAATACGGGGCAAATGTAACCTTGTTGTCTTCTACCACCCCATGAATCCCAAGGGCTATTCCTACAAGGCCATAGGCAGTATTATAATCCTTATCTAATATATTATCTATAATCTTTACAAGGGCCTCCTTTATTCCCTCCTTAGTCTTAGGAGTATCAACTGTATTAACTATAGAACCCTTGCCTAATAAATTCGAACAAATTGCTACAATATGTTCTACCCCAACATCTATGCTAATAACATATCCAGCATCCTCATTAAAGCTAATTAAGATTGGCTTCCTCCCGTACTTTGTATTACCACTACCTATTTCTAATATAAGTTCTTTCTGTAGTAAATCTGTAACTATAGCTGATATAGTTGCCTTTGTCAGTCCTATTTCTTTAGATATGTCTGCCCTAGAAATGGGGCCCTTATTAATGATAGTCTCTAGTACCAAAGTTTGATTTATGTCTCTAATTAATTCCTTACTTCCAGTTATCATTCTAATTATCCTTTGCTTTCATTTGTATATTTCTCTACTCTTAATGTCGTCCCATATTGCATATTATATTATATATTTCA
>JAAYRG010000202.1 GCA_012518885.1 Clostridiales bacterium
TATTATATTTATTTTCAATAATATTATATATTTTATAGAATTTTTATTATTTATAATATACCCATATAGAATTGGCTAAAAATAAAAATAAAAAAGAGGACCTAAGTCCTCTTTTTTATAATAATATTCTTTTTATTTTTATAACCAAGTTAAGGAATTTGAACAGCTTATTAAGGTTATTATTAAGCCATTAATAATCCCTGGCAAGTAAGGATTATTTGTTCTTTTGTATATTGCCCTAGATATTATAGTTGTAAGTGGTAGGTATACAAGTATAGGATATAAAGGTGTTGTTACCATATTGTAAGGTTCAGCATTCAAGAACATAAATCCTGTTACCTTAAAAGTACCATATTGAAGTATAAGTAAAATAAGTGGTGGTAGGGCACTAAATATTGATAACAATAGAATGTTTATCCATTTTTTCTTACCTATCTGTACGAAGTTAAAACTATTAGTTGCTACTGAACTTGTTATATACCAAGTAAGGAAGAAAATCATATAAGGGAACAATGATACAAATACTATCTTTGACCCAAATGCCTTCATTGCAATTGTCCATATTCTAAAGTCTGTTTTAAAGAAGTAGTCTGCAAAGAATACGAAACTATAAGTAACAACTACAACAATTAAAGATAATATAATTGTTTTAAGTAACTTTGAGCCTTTTAACTTGATTCCAAATTCATTTACATCAATATTTTCCTTCTTCCAGTAAAGATTGTAACAAACAAGCATTGATAGAATAGAGAACAGTCCACATAAGAATGCCCATAGACTTACGCCCCACATCATACTTTGTTGGAATATCTCACGAGTGAAAGTAAATGAATTACAAACACCTAAAAGTGGGAAGTAGCTAATTGTTCCGAAAGCTGCACCTAGTATCAAACTTCCATATAAGAACTTCTTACCCTTCTTGTCTATTGGTCTTGGTCCTATTATTTCATTATGACTTAATTCTGCAAAGAATGGAGTTTTTACCATTAATACAGTAAAGCTTATAACAAACAACACAACTCCCACTAAACCAACCAGATTAAAAAACTCTTTTATTTGCCATACTTGGTTGTTCTCTGATATTGGCTTTGGAGCTCCTAGAGATTCTTCAAAGAACTTAACGGTTGCTGCAGTAGATCTTTTAGAGAAATGAGACCAAGGATGAATTATTTCAGGATTAAAAATCACTCTTATAGCTTCTTCCCCATCAACTTCTTCTTTATATATTGTCTCAGCCTTTCTTGGATTACTCATATCTGGTTCATTACCAAAGTATAGGAAGGACTGAGCATTTTTATGTTTTATGTAATCGCGAGGTGGTGTTACATTACCATTTGCATCTACATCTCTCATGAAAAACTCATCATATTGACAAGCGATTATACCAACATCACGTGTTCCATAAACATTTTGATAATTGCCATCAGCATCAACATATTCTGCATCTGCACTATTAAGAAGTACTGCAGAAATTAGCGGCTCAGGCCTATGGTTATCAATAGCAACCGCTACATTTGCTGACATTGCTCCCATAGAATGGCCAGTAACTCCAATTTTGCTAGAGTCTACGTAATCGAGTTTAGCGAGCATTTCCACTGCATGACTCATGCCAGTCACTACAATATCAACTGACTTAACAAACTCTGAATGACCATGGGATGGCATATCCATTGCTAACACCACATATCCACGTCTTGCAAGTTCAGTAAAGTTAGCATCTTGCATTTCACGGTTATTAAACATACCATGACTTGTTACAATCCCTGGGGCTGGATTTTCACTACTAACTCCGTCTGGTACAAACAATAAGCCACTCATTGTAAAGCCTGCACTTGTTTCAAAACGCAAATCCTTAACTGTTACGCTATACTTATCTGTCTGTACAAATGAAGCTCCAACCATACTAATCAGCATTAGACATAAGGAAATTAACAACAATCTTTTCATCTTATTTTTTTTCAACATTTCTTGCCTCCTTGTATTATACTACTAGTTTTAGTTACTTCCCTTTTGAGGATGACTGCTTTTCCAATAAAATAATTACAGATCTTAGTCAAAAAATGTACCTTGATGAATTTTTCCCCTTTTTCCCCTTTACAATATATAGTCTCTTCTTCTAGAAGTAGTCACTTTCTATTCTACATACCACCTCCATATAAAATTACATCCCATACACGCTTTAGGACTCTATATATTATTTAGTTTCTAAAACATATAATAATTTTGTTGTTTAGTTAGCTAACTTAAGATTTATGGGTTTTATGTTTAATTATGTAAATATTTGTTGTAAAATAATTATGATAATATCTTTATAAGATAAATAAGAGCTAAAAACTTTAGTTGTTAGTAGTAGATAAGGTTCTTTATATAGCCTTTTTATAAGTATATTATTATATACTAATCTAAAAACATAAAATAATCCAAGATATCGTTCAGTGTTGCACAATATCATGCAATATGGTACTATCTACTTAGTATTGTATTATGTTTCTTATGTTTAATCTATACTAAATACTACCAAATTTTATTAATGTTTTTAGTGCAATTATACAACAAATATATGTGTGAGGTGCAAAATGGAATTAAATTGGATGGGACGTTATAGAGAAATAATACGCAACATTATGCGACACGGTAATCTATATGCTAGAACATATACCGATCCATTATCAGATGAAACAGGGGTAACCCTATCATCCCTTGAATGGCAGGCATTCGAATGTATTATCGAGTTTGAAGATAAGAACTATAATATGTCAGACCTAGCTAAAAAAATTGGAATCCCCAAAAGTAACTTTTCTAAATATGTAAAAACAATGCTTAAATACGGCTTAATAGAGCGTTTTCAAAAAGTAGATAATAAAAAAGATATAATATTAAAAGTTACTGATTTTGGTTACCAGTTCTATAAGGAACGTAGTAGTTATATTGCTGAGGAGTGGGCAGACGTGTTTGCTATACTTGATGATTTTACAGAAGACCAGTTAGACCAAGTAGCCTTATTTATTGAGAAACTTTCCGAAAGTTTTGACCCACATAAAACTAAGCCAAGTAAACTAAGGAAAATGAAATAGGTAAACTAGCTAAGGCTCAAGATAAAATTTCCAAAGATTAAATACCATGTTATAACTATAGTAAAAAAAGGTATTGCCACTTTTAATTAAGTGACAATACCTTATGTTATATTACTTATATTATTTATTATTAAGAACAGCCTGTGCTGCTGCAAGTCTTGCTATAGGTACACGGAATGGAGAACAAGACACATAGTCTAATCCAACCTTATAGCAGAATTCAATAGTAGATGGATCTCCACCATGTTCACCACAAATACCTAATTTTAGGTTTGGTTTTGCAGTACGTCCTTTTTCTGCAGCCATTTGTACAAGTTGTCCTACACCACTTTGGTCTAGTCTTGCAAATGGATCAGACTCATAAATCTTAGTAGCATAGTAAGAATCTAAGAACTTAGCTGCGTCATCACGAGAGATTCCAAGAGTCATTTGAGTTAAGTCATTAGTACCGAATGAGAAGAAGTCTGCTTCCTCTGCAATTTCGTTAGCTAGTAATGCTGCACGTGGAATTTCGATCATTGTTCCTACATGGTATTCAATTTCAACACCCTTTTCAGCAATTACAGCTTCTGCAGTTTCTACAACTACATCTTTAACGTATTTTAACTCTTTCTTTTCTCCAACAAGTGGAATCATAATTTCAGGTACAATATTGTAGCCTTTTTCTTGTTTTACTTCGATTGCAGCTTCCATAACAGCCCTTGTTTGCATTTTTGCAATTTCAGGATAGGATACTGATAGACGGCAACCTCTGTGTCCAAGCATTGGGTTAGACTCTTGTAGTGATTCTATAGTAGCCTTAACTTCTTCAACAGAAAGATTCATATCAGCTGCAAGTCCCTTGATTTCTTCCTCTTTAGTAGGTAAGAACTCATGTAGTGGTGGGTCTAAGAAACGAATTGTAACAGGTAAGTCTTTCATTACCTCATAAATTCCTTTAAAGTCACCTTTTTGATAAGGGATTAATTCTGCTAAAGCAGCTTCTCTCTCTTCTACTGTCTTAGAAAGAA
Organism: Clostridiales bacterium; assembly: GCA_012518885.1. Classification (GTDB taxonomy): domain Bacteria; phylum Bacillota; class Clostridia; order Lachnospirales; family Lachnospiraceae; genus JAAYRG01. The sequence continues at coordinate 4,085 of JAAYRG010000202.1, forward strand.
TCATTCTTCTAATCTTTGGAATTCTTTCTTCTTCAAAGAACATATGCTCTGTACGGCAAAGTCCAATACCTTCTGCTCCAAACTCAAGTGCATTAGCTGCATCTGCTGGAGAGTCCGCGTTAGTTCTAACCTTTAATGTTCTGATTTCATCAGCCCAGTGCATTATTCTATCAAAGTTACCACTGATTGTTGCTTCAACAGTAGCTACGTCACCTAGATAGATGTTACCTGTACTACCGTCTAGAGATATGTAATCTCCTTCTTTAACTGTTTCACCATCTATTGTAAAGTATTTTTCTGCATAGTTGATTTTTACATCTTCACAACCAGATACACAGCAAGTACCCATACCACGAGCAACAACTGCTGCGTGAGAAGTCATACCACCACGAGCTGTTAAGATACCAACTGCTGCATGCATACCTTCAATATCTTCTGGAGAAGTTTCAGTACGAACAAGAATTACTCTCTCGCCCCTATCTCCAGCTGCCTTTGCATCTGCTGCTGTGAAATATACCTTACCTGCTGCTGCACCAGGAGATGCTGGAAGTGCGCTACCAAGAAGTCTAGCTTCTTTAAGAGCCTTTTCATCGAATGTTGGGTGTAATAATTGGTCAAGTGATTTTGCATCAATTCTTGCAACAGCTTCTTCTTTAGTAATAAGTCCTTCGTCTACTAAGTCACAAGCAATTTTGATTGCTGCATGAGCAGTTCTTTTACCACTACGAGTTTGAAGAATATATAGTTTACCTTCTTCAATAGTAAACTCCATGTCTTGCATGTCTCTATAGTGTTTTTCTAACTTTTCTGCATAGTGTACGAATTCATTATAAATATCAGGATTTTCTTCCTTCATGTCTGACATAGGATGAGGAGTTCTAACACCAGCAACAACGTCTTCACCTTGTGCATTCATTAGGTATTCACCATATAGTTTGTTTTCTCCAGTAGCTGGGTCACGAGTAAATGCAACACCTGTACCAGATGCTTCTCCCATATTACCAAATACCATTGCTTGTACGTTAACTGCAGTTCCCCAATCACTTGGAATATCATTCATTCTTCTGTAGTAGATAGCACGAGGGTTATCCCAAGACTTGAATACTGCTTCTATTGCTGCCATTAATTGTTCTTCTGGGTTTTGTGGGAAATCTTCTCCCATCTCCTCTTTGTATAATGCTTTATATTGACTAATAATCTCTTTTAAATCATCAGCGTCAAGTTCTGTATCAAGCTTAACACCTTTCTTTTCTTTTATACCATCGAAAATCTCATCAAACTTTTCAGCACTAATTTCTTTAACAACATCTGAAAACATCTGAATAAATCTTCTGTATGAATCATAAGCAAATCTAGGATTGCCAGTTTTGTTTGCAAGACCTTCAACTGAAACATCATTAAGACCAAGATTTAGAACCGTATCCATCATACCTGGCATAGAAGCTCTAGCTCCTGAACGTACAGATACTAGTAAAGGTTCCTCTGTATCCCCAAATTTCTTACCTTGTTCTTCTTCTAATTTTCTAAGAGCTTCAAATATTTGCTCTCTAACTTCATCAGTTATTTTTCTACCTTTTTCGTAGAAATCGGTACATGCCTCAGTTGTAACTGTGAATCCTTGAGGAATAGGTAGACCTAGTTTAGTCATCTCTGCAAGGTTTGCACCTTTTCCTCCTAGAAGGTTTCGCATGGAAGCATCCCCTTCTTTAAATAAATACACCCATTTTGCCATAAAAATGTCCTCCTATTAAGTAAAATTAGTAATAATAAAGCTTTAGTCAAACAATTATCAAACTTAACTGTGTAAATTATATCATAAAATTCCAAATATTCAAATCCACTTTGGTCGATATTTTACTATTTGTGTCAAAAACAATTAAGTTCGTGCTATTAGCTTATGATGTTGGTTGATTTTACCTAATTTTAATGCAATTTTTATAGGCACAAAAATAAGTCCTCTTTATTGGTCTGAATATCAACCAAAAAGAGGACTTATTATTTGTTTTATTTGTTAAATTTACATAGATAAGTCTGGTAATTCAAAGTAGAACTTGTCACTAAAGAAATCTTTTAAATCTGCAATTTTTACTCTAACTTGTTCCATAGTATCCCTGTGACGTATTGTAACTGATTCATCTTCTAGGGATTCAAAATCAAATGTGATACAGTATGGTGTACCTATTTCATCTTGTCTTCTATAACGTCTACCTATATTACCCCTATCATCATATTCACAGTTATAGTATTTGCATAGGTCAAGGTAGATTTTCTCTGCTTCTTTTGATAACTTCTTAGATAAAGGTAGTACAGCAATCTTAATAGGTGCAAGTGCTGGATGTAAACGAAGTACTGTTCTAGTATCGCCATCTTCAAGTTCCTCTTCATCATAAGCACTGCATAGGAAGGCTAGAGTTACCCTATCAACACCTAATGAAGGTTCGATTACATAAGGTATATATTTTTCCTTCTTCTCATCATCAAAGTAAGACATATCTTGTTTGGAGTGTTCTTGGTGTTGCGTTAGGTCATAGTCAGTTCTATCTGCAATTCCCCAAAGTTCTCCCCAACCAAATGGGAACAAGAATTCAATATCTGTAGTAGCATTACTATAGTGGGATAATTCTTCTTGTTCATGATCACGTAGTCTTAATTCTTCTTCTGGAATACCAAGAGTTTTTAACCAGTTGTATGCATACTGTCTCCAGTACTCAAACCACTTTAAATCGGTACCAGGCTCGCAGAAGAATTGTAATTCCATTTGCTCAAATTCTCTAGTTCTAAATATAAAGTTTCCTGGTGTTATTTCATTACGGAATGACTTACCGATTTGACCAATACCAAAAGGTATCTTCTTACGTGATGTTCTTTGAACATTCTTAAAGTTAACAAATATACCTTGTGCTGTTTCTGGCCTTAAATATACCTCATTCTTAGCATCTTCTGTAACCCCTTGGTGGGTCTTAAACATAAGATTAAATTGTCTTATGTTAGTGAAATTGTGTTTTTTACATGTTGGACAAGGTATATTGTGCTCTGCTATATAGGCCTCCATCTCTTCATTAGACCAAGCATCTACAGCACCTTCAATTTTAATTTCATTTTCACTTGCATAGTCTTCTATTAACTTATCAGCACGAAATCTTTCATGACATTCCTTACAGTCCATAAGTGGATCAGAAAAACTTCCTAAATGTCCAGATGCCATCCATACATTGGTATTCATAAGGATCGCACTGTCAATACCAACGTTAAGTGGATGTTCTTGTATGAACTTTTGCCACCATGCTTTTTTTACGTTGTTCTTTAATTCTACTCCTAGGTTACCATAGTCCCATGTATTAGCAAGACCACCATAAATTTCTGAACCTGGATATACAAATCCTCTTGTCTTAGCAAGGGCAACTATTTTTTCCATTGTTTTTTCCATACTTAACCTCTTTCTAATGTATATTTATTTAAAATAATTTGTCTTTATAAATTATAAAAGTCATCTCTTCATTGTCTGCCTGTAAAGTTTGAGAATCTATATAGTCTCCATTGTAGTAGTATACAATCTTTCCATCAATTATTACCTTGATGTTTTCATTGATAACAAAGACCTTATAGTCATCTTTCTCAAGAGCCTCACTAGCTGCTACACTTTCACCCTTTTTATTAAGGAATGATTCAGGTAGTTCAAAATTAATTGCTCCTACCCCTGTAGTTAGCTGACCTTCTACATGGTTGAATCTAGCATAGTCTTCCATATTAGCATAAGATAATATTAAGATTACCTTATCTGCCTTCTTTTCTAAACTATCTAATATTATTGAACTACTGCCATACTCATTATTGTATGTGTTAATTTCTTCATTAATAAAGCTCTTGAATTCCTCAATATCGTAATAATCCTTATCAAATGAGTCTACAAGAGCAACTTGAATAGTTTCATCTTCTCTAATCGCTAATGTATTACTACTTACATTCTCTACTGTTAATTCTATATCTTTGCCGCAACCTGTTAAGGAAATAAGAATCAATATCGCAAATAGCACGCCTAGCCTATGTTTCATAAAACCTTCCTCCAAGACTAAATATTTATATGTCATACTATATTCTATTTAGAATATCTTTTCAATAACTTTTAACGATTTTATCTCTTTATCTATGTATAATTTTCTGTACTGATCTATACACCTTCTTAGCTCTCTTAGCACCTCATCTGATACTGTAAATGAATACAGTTTTTCAATTGGTGTAGAAACTATAAATTGTAATGTATATATAGTTGAAGGGCTTATCCTAATAGTATCCCCTGCATCACTAGTACATTGTCCACATAGTAAACCACCAGCCCTACTAGAAAACCTATAATAGCTTTCTAGTTCCTTTTCTTTGCCGCAATTAACACACTGAAAAACTTGAGGAGAAAGGCCATTGATAACAAATAGTCTAAGCTCAAATATGTAACGAACTAGTTTCATCCCTATTGATTCTTTTAACAAAGCCCTAAGGGAGACATAAAGTAGATTAAGCATATCCCTTCCATCATCATTTTCTTGGGCAAAATACTCTACTAGTTCACAAAAATACATTCCAAAATATGCAGCTTCTAAATTCATTATAAGCTCTTCAAAATAATTAGATATGGAGGCAGAAGCCAAATTATATGAACTTCTACCCTCGTAAAGTTCAAACTTCCCAAAGGCAAAAGGCTGGCTGCACGCCAAAAAGGCACTATTTTGTCTTCTAGCGCCTTTTGCAAATGTTGCTATTTTCCCACGTTCCCTAGTTAAAATAACAAGCCTTTTATCATAATCACCTATGGGCATCGCCTTTAGGACCATTCCTGTTACTGTTATAGTCGCCACTTCTTGGCTCACCTTCTTTAACACTAGCTGTCATTTGTCCGAACCTATCTTGTCTTGTACATGCCGTATAATTTAGATAGTCATATACATTACCTGTCTTAACAAACTTTTCCCAATAATCCTTATCATTCATTCTTATTAGCCCCCTATCTAATACATAATTTCAGTTAATATGTTCATCTCTTTAGAACCACTAATTAATCTGGATATCTATATTCTTGCCAAAAACAAATTATCTAAACTTACAAAATTTGCTTCTTGGTTTTTAGGGGGTGTATTTCTACATATAACTTAGTTTTTTAGGATAATTCTTAGTACTGGTCATCACGGTATCCGTAGTTTTTAAGAAGAAAATCACTATCTCTCCAGTCTTTCTTTACCTTTACCCAAAGTTTTAGGTTAACTTGAACATCTAGTAAGTTTTCAATCTCTTCCCTAGCCATGGTCCCAATTTGCTTTAACTTAGAACCTTGCTTGCCTATAATAATACCCTTATGGGAGTCTCTTTCACAGATAATTGTTGCATCAATATCTATAAGGTCTTTGTTCTTTCTTTCCTTCATTCTCTCAATGGTAACTGCTATTCCATGAGGAACCTCATCACCAAGAGACCTTAGGGCCTTTTCTCTAATTAATTCAGCAACAATTTGTCTCTCAGGTTGGTCTGTAACTGTATCTTCATCGAAATACATTGGACCTTCTGGTAAGTGTTTATAGATTGATTCTATTAAGCTATTAACATTATCACCCTTTAAAGCAGATAAGGGGATTATTTCTATAAACTGATGAAGATTCTTAAACTTATCTATGATTAATAAGAGTTCTTCCTTTGGAACTGTATCCACTTTATTAATTACTAGGATTACTGGTGTCTTAGTTGTTGCAAGCTTATCTAAGACGTACTGGTCACCCTCACCTATATAAGGTGAAGGTTCCACTAGCCATAAGATAAGGTCAACTTCGTTAAGGGTTCTTTCTGCGACATTTATCATGAACTTACCTAGTTTATTCTTGGTTTTATGAAATCCTGGTGTATCAATGAAAATTATCTGGCCCTTATCACTTGTATATACAGTCTGGATACGATTCCTTGTTGTTTGAGGTTTGTTAGATGTAATAGCAATTTTTTGACCTATTATATTGTTCATTAATGTGGACTTGCCAACATTAGTTCGTCCGATTAATGTTACAAATCCAGACTTATATTCTTGTTCTTTCATATTTATAATTATTTTCTCCTTTATTACTTGCCTAATCTTAGAATAATTGTTTTGTTTCTAAGAACAAGTCTTTGTTTTCTTCTATTTTGTTTTCATTACCTATAACACAAATATTATTAGCATCTAATATAGATTTTATAATATCTGCAAGACCTCTTATATCTTCTTTAGTAACACCTAGTATTTCATTTCTTTGTTTTTGTAAATCTTCCTGGGTCATACCAGTCATGTAGGCTGAGAAGGATGTGCTTCCCTTAGCTCTTGGTGTTCTAGGAGTATCTAAGTTGCTTATTGTACCAATTACATACTTAGTCATATCACGTTCATCTTCATCGAAGTTCTTAAGGAAGTCATAAATCCCTTCATAAACCTCGTTTGTTTCTTTAAGGTTTGGATCCCTGTAAGAAACAAGGTAACTGTTTCCATTAAGCCTTGAGAAACCACACATACAACCGTATGCTCCACCTTTAACACGAATGTTATTCCATAGGTATCCATAACTTAAGATTACACGAAGAACCTCTAAGGCCCCTGTATATTCATGGCCAGCCTCTAAGAAATTACCTGCTCTAGCAACATATTGAACTTGGCCTGAGGTCTTAAAGCCTTCATTAAGTTGATGTAGCTCAAAACCTTCATCTACCTTATCAACCTGGTCATCCTTTAATTGCTCTACAAAAGGTAATAGCTTGCCTTTTAATGTAGATAGACCTTCTTCATCTGAAGTAAAGCTAATGATTAGATTCTCTTTCCTAAAAATATAAACCATAAGCTGCTTTAAGTTTTTAATTAGCTCATCTTTTATTTCATCAAAATCAGCTTCTAGGCCTTGTATAAATCTAAAGTAACTAATTCCACCTGTTACCTCATTATATCTTCCTACTTGTGAGAAATAGGATATAGCCCTACTAACTGCTCCAGAGTGGCCTGAGGATGTTAGGTACATTTGCAACCTTGACTTAGTCTCTTTAATGATTTCTAGTAGACGTTTTTCATCTTCAAGCTTAGTAAAGCTAATTATTTCTTTTAATAAGTCAAAGGCATTGTCCATCTTATCATATAGAACCTTTACATCAAGTGTAAATGCTGGAATATAATCTGTTGGACTATCCTTCTTTGAGAAAGTTACTACATCCTTAGTTATTCCACCTGTATGAATGTTTACTTCATTGGATAACTGGGAGTAAGTATAGTGTTCTGTATCAATATACCCTAATATAGTTGAAAGCAAGCTAACATAAGGTGTTAAATTCTTTGGTACATTTTCAAGACAAAATACTAACTTTAAGTATGCTATTCCATTAGTAAAGACATTGTGATGAACAATTGGAATTCCATCTATTTCTTTTTCTTCATTATAGAGTTCCATGGCCTTCTTATCAATATCATCAATGTTAAGCATTGGTATCTTCTCCATGTCCTCCTTAGAAGATGGCTCTTCTTGGTATTGCCTTAAGGCCTTAGTCTCTTCAATAATTCTTTCGATTTCTTCATCAGATAGGCTTGCCTTATGTTTAGCAAGTTTCTCCCTTATCTCTTCTTCTTTCCTAGAAGTAAGTCCTAGACTTGGTGATAAAACCACAACTGAAGCATGGTTATTATCTAAGATAAGTTCCTTAATTAAATCAGTATAGTAGTCTGTACCAATTTTTTCTTTAAGGAATTCAAAGTTTTTAAATCCTATTGTGTCAAATGGCTTGTTATCGTCATATAACCATGTTGCAAACATGTTTAGTCCATATATTAATCCCTTTGGATATGAACCATAGTCAGCCTCTCTGTATTTGAATTCAAAGATATTAATAGCTGCTGCTAAAGTCTTATTATCAAAACCTTCTTCAACTATTTTGTTGAGGGTTTCATTAATGATTCTAATAAATTCATCTTTCTTAGATTCTTCACTGTTTTTAGCTATAATTGAAAGAGTTGTTTGGTAGGTATCAGAATCATAACCACTTAGAATATCCTTACCAATTCCAGCATCAATTAAGGCTTGCTTTAGGGGTGCACCTGGCGCAGAAAGAAGTGCATACTCAATAACTTGCATAGCCATTGAAGTTTGGGTATCGAGACTTAGGTTAAGCACCATGTTATAACTTAGGTAGGTATTATCCTTAATGTCTTCCCCTTCACTTATAGAATACTCTTCTTTAATTTCTACTGGACTAGTAAAGGCCTCCTGTAACTTAATCTCAGAATCAACAGGAGCATAATCAAAGTCCTTAAGATACTTCTCGTCAATCCAATTAAGCTTCTCTTCTACATCCATATCACCATATAGGTATATATAAGAGTTGGTAGGATGATAGTACTTACGGTGGAAGTCAAGGAATTCTTGGTAACTTAAGTCAGTAATATAGTCTGGGTCCCCACCTGATTCTACACCATATGCAGTATCAGGGAATAACGAGTTTAATATAAGCCTTGATAACTGGCTCTCAGGTGATGAAAAGGCCCCCTTCATCTCATTATAAACAACACCGTTATACTCTAATGGGGCATCCTTACTCTCAAGTTCATAATGCCAACCTTCTTGTTGGAATATCTTTTCTTCTTTATAAATATTAGGATAAAATACTGCATCTAAGTAAACATGCATTAAGTTATGAAAGTCCTTATCGTTACAACTTGCTATAGGATATATTGTCCTATCAGGATAAGTGATTGCATTCAAAAAGGTATTAAGGGAACCCTTTGCTAGCTCTACAAATGGGTCTTTTGATGGAAACTCTCTTGAACCACAAAGTACTGAGTGCTCAACTATGTGGGGTGTTCCCTTGCTATTTTCTGGCGGTGTCCTAAATCCTATAGAGAATACCTTATTATCATCATCATTAGCAATAACAGCCACCCTTGCTCCGGTCTTTTTATGCTTAAAGAGTAATCCAAGGCTACGAATGTCTTGTAGATCCTCTTCTTGTAACAGTTCGTAAGCTGTTATATTCTCTATATTGATATTCTTTCTAATATCTTCAGTCATGGCCATCCTCCTTGTATTATTTTATATTTTACGTCCATGGTCTATCTATTAATATATTCATATTCTTTTTACCTTATTGTTATAATAACCATTTTTAGCAATTATAACATATTAATACAATGATGTCACACAAAAAA
>JAAYRG010000203.1 GCA_012518885.1 Clostridiales bacterium
AGAAAATATTATGTTTTATGGATATATTGCTATAAGTAAGGCAATTAGAGAAAGAGATAACTGGGAGCAATATATATCATTGATTAATCAATTGGACTTAAATAAGGATTCAGAATTATGGTTTGGTAAGGTTACAAAAAGGGGCAGGAATGGTCTTGCGATGGTGAATAGTCTTGATTCAAGGAAATATATTGTGGAGAAGATTATAGAACAATTTGAAGAACTGTTAAACAATCAATAATAGAGAATTAGATTATTCAAGAAATACACTATTTAAAATTTGACAACAATAGGAACTTGGTATATTATAAATAACAATTAAATAATAAATAAACAAAGTATACTAACACAGCAAAAATCCAGGAATACCGGTATTGTTTGTGTTAGTATTTTTTTGCAGATTTAAGGAGGTGGAATATATAGATTTAAAGATCAGGTTGTTTAAAGTTTAAATATTGAATGTTAATACGATTTGGTCAACTGTGTTGTATGGTATAAATATGTAAATATACCTCAAAGTAAAATTTTGGAGGTGACTAAATGACTAAATATGAATTGCTAAAAAAGATGAGAGAAGAAATAGACGAATTTGAAAATGAAATTGAGAGCAAATATAAAGATATAGAAGGAAATTGGTATTACGGTAAATATAGTTTTTTCAAATGTGCTGAAAATGTATTAAGTAAACTGAAGGAGATTAAAGCATTAAAAACAACAATAACATCAAACTCCTTTGATAATAAAGTTATTGATTTCTATGATCTTACTGGTGAATATAAGGAAGAATATAAAACTTTAGGTTTGAAAGTTGAATGGTATTTAAGAGAAATGGTAAAGGAAAAGTTAGGGAAAAATGGACTTAAGGATGATCTTAGAAATACTATGTTTGAGGTAGCAGAACTTAATGAAGAGGTAACAGAAAAAAGAAATAAGGAATATTCACATACAATATATTATTATTTTGATATAAAAGAAGAGTATGTGAAGGTAGTGATTGAATATCTTGAAAAACTTGTAAATAGGAATAAGGGCATAGAACAAGATGTGGCTATACTTAAAGAGCAAAAAGAACAGTTTAAAAAACTAAAAAAGGAAATAAATTTTATAGAGATTAACACTTATTACTCGTGGGAGATCGGGACAGAATTTAAAATATTAAAAAGTAAGTTGGATAAGGCATTATTTATGGAACTGTATAAGAAAGAATTAATATATAAGCAAGAGTATGATGAAGAGACAGAAGTACGGTTTACAGGTTGGGTTATACGAGATAGCGATGAGACAAGGAGAATATTAGAAAAACATAATTTATATTTTCCAGTATAGGCTTTAAGATTATCGAGTACAAAATGCAATAAATATTTTTATTATTAAGCCGGTTATACCGGCTTTTATAATACTATATAACAATTTAATCTTGACAACAAATTTTTCAACATAATATAAATTATGCTGCCGTTGTCCGCCTTTACCCGAGGCTCAAGAGATGATTAATACAAAATATCAACATAGTTTAAGAGGAAAATGAAGTGTCATTTGGAGACATAATTATGAAGCATTATATAGTAAATAACACATCCGCTAATGATAGAAGTTTCAATGTAGTTAACACTGTTTTATCACTATAGATTAGCAGCAGTCGTTAGCCATAGAATTGCTAAAACAGATCACGCCATAATATGGTATTATAAAGAAAATATCATTTATAAGGGGGTAAAGGATGTCTATTCCAAATTTGCAAGTAGTGCTCAAAACAATCAGAGAAAAGTATAATTGCTCGCTAACAACCATTAAAGGTAAACGAATTATGTTTGAAGGAGTGAGCAATAACAAGAAATTAGTTCTTTGTACTCCATCTTCAAAGTTGCATTCTCAAGGTAAAGGCTGGTTTGATC
>JAAYRG010000031.1 GCA_012518885.1 Clostridiales bacterium
AAGGTAATAAATGAAGGAAAGCAAGTAATTATGCTTATTCCTGAGATAGCCCTTACATATCAAACAGTTTCTCGTTTCTATCAGTACTTTGGGGACAGGGTATCAATTATGAATTCCAAGATGTCTCCTGGAGAGCGATATGATCAGTACATAAGGGCCAAAAAGGGTGAAATAGATATTATTATAGGGCCCCGGTCTGCTTTATTTGCCCCCTTTAATAACCTAGGACTTATTATTATAGATGAAGAACACGAAGATAGTTACAAATCTGAAACACCTCCTAAGTACGATGCAAGGGCTGTAGCAATAAAGAGAGCAAGTCTGACAAGTTCAAGTGTAATTCTAGCCTCAGCAACTCCATCAGTTAGTAGTTACAAAAAGGCCCTAGATGGGAAGTTTAAACTATATACCCTACCTGAGAGGGTAGGTGGTGGAACCCTACCTAAGGTTAGTGTAGTAGATTTAAGGGAAGAATTAAAGCAAAAGAACAGGTCTATATTTAGTAGGAAACTACTAACCCTTATGAATGATAGATTAAGTAAAGGCGAGCAAATTATGCTATTTATCAATAGGAGGGGATATGCAGGATTTGTATCTTGTAGAAGCTGTGGCCATGTAATTAATTGTCCTCATTGTGATATATCCCTTACTTCTCACAATGACGGGAGGCTTGTTTGCCATTACTGTGGTTATTACGAAAAAATGCCAAGTTCATGTCCCTCCTGTACATCTAAGTTTATTGCTGCCTTTGGGACTGGAACTCAAAAGATAGAAGCCCAAGTCAATAAAATATTCCCAAATGCAAGGACCCTTAGGATGGATGCTGATACAACAAGAGGCAAGAATGCCCATCAAGATATCCTATCTAGTTTTGCTAGGGGTCAGGCAGATATATTAATAGGTACCCAAATGATTATAAAGGGCCACGATTTTCACAAGGTTACACTAGTGGGAATTCTTGCGGCAGACCTATCCCTTCACGCTGGTAACTATATGGCAGCGGAGAAAACCTTTCAGATGCTTGTACAGGCAGCAGGAAGGGCAGGTAGAGGTAACCTACCTGGGGAAGTAGTAATTCAAACCTATAATCCTGAACACTATTCTATTCAAAGTGCAAAAGAGGGTGACTACCTTGACTTTTATAAAAAGGAAATTAGTTTTAGGACCCTGCTTATGTATCCTCCTATAGCAAATATTTTAGGAATTTTAGTAACATCAGAAGATGAAGAAAAGGCTAAAAAGGCTACTAGTCTACTTGGTGGTGCAATTAAAGAGTGGGACAAGGATAATAAAGATAAGGAATTAAAGCTTATAGGACCAACACCTGCTAGACTTGCAAAGGCTAAAGATGTATATAGATTCGTTATTTATGTAAAACAAGAAAGTTATAGTTACTTAATTGAATTAAAAGATTATTTAGAAGGATATATGAATTTTTCAGTCCATATGAAAGATTGTAGTATACAGTTTGATTTTAACCCCATAAATAGCTATTAAGTAATAGCTATAGGTTAATATATTGAAAGGAATGATAATATGGCAATTAGAAATATTAGACTTATTGGAGATAGTATTTTAGAAAAAAAGGCAAGACCTGTAGATGAGATGAATCCAAGGATTAAGACCCTAATTGAGGATATGCTTGATACAATGTATGATGCTCAAGGAGTTGGCCTTGCTGCTCCTCAGGTTGGAGTTTTAAAAAGAGTAGTAGTTATTGATGTTTCCCCTGAGGGAGATTCACCAATTGTTTTAATTAATCCTGAAATTATTGAAACAGGTGGAGAACAAACAGACTTTGAAGGCTGTTTAAGTGTACCGGGCAAGACTGGTGAAGTTACTAGACCTAATTATGTAAAGGTTAAAGCTTATAATGAAAACATGGAAGAATTTATAGTTGAAGGTGAAGAACTCCTTGCAAGAGCCTTATGTCATGAAATTGACCATTTAAATGGTGAGTTATATGTTAATAAGGTTATTGGTGACCTACAACTTGTAAATGTAGAGGATTTTGAGGAGGAAGTTTAATGAATATAATCTTCATGGGAACTCCAGACCTAGCAGCTACAGTATTCGAAAAGTTAATAGAATCAGACCACAATATTCTTGCTGCAGTTACACAACCAGACAGGCCTGTTGGTAGAGGAAAAAAAATCAAGTATAGTCCAGTTAAGGAACTAGCACTAGAACATAATATTCCTGTACTTCAACCAATTAAGGCAAGGGAAGAGGATTTTATTAAGGAACTTGAAAATTATAACCCAGACTTAATAGTTGTAGCTGCATATGGACAAATTCTACCTGAAAGTATCCTTAATCTTCCTAAATATGGATGCATTAATGTTCATACCTCACTCCTTCCTAAGTATAGAGGGGCTTCACCAATTCAGTGGGCTATTATGAATGGTGATGAAAAGACAGGCGTAACCATAATGCACATGGAAGCAAGCCTAGATACTGGAGATATAATTATTCAAGAAGAGGTTATAATTGATAAAAAGGAAACAGCAGCAACCCTTCATGACAAACTTGCAATCTGTGGAGGAAACCTATTACTAGAAGCTATAAAGTTATTAGAAGAAGGTAGGGCGCCTAGAATAAAGCAGGATGATAGTAAGGCTACCTATGTAAAGACTATAGATAAGTCTGAAGGAAGTATAGACTTTAGTGAACCTGCCCAAGTAATAGAAAGAAAAATAAGAGGATTAAATCCTTGGCCAAGTGCATATACATTCTTAAAGGGACAAAACCTTAAGGTATGGGAAGCACAAGTTCTAAGAGAAGACGAAGCCAGGCTATCTAGCAAAGAGGCTATACCTGGTCAAATAATAGATGTGAGTGACAAGGGGTTAATTGTTAAAACAGGAGATGGCTACTTAAACCTTCTAGAAATCCAGCTAGCAGGTAAGAAAAGAATGAAAGTGGCTGACTTCCTAAGAGGAAACAAGGTAGAAGTTGGTACAGAACTAGGTAATTAATAATAATTAACTTAGAGTGTATAGTGATTAAGCTAGTAGCAAACTAGCTAGCCTATATTTATAGACAAGTATAGGAAGAAAGGAGAGTTAATATGCCTTTTTATGGATATGGTTATATGGACCCAACATATATACTAGTAATTATTGGTGTTATTATTACAATGGTTGCATCAGCAAGGGTTAATAGTACCTTTAACAAATATACTAAGGTAAGAAGTATGTCAGGAATAACCGGTGCTGCAGCGGCTTCTATGTTATTACAAAGTCAAGGTATATATGATGTTAAGATAGAGCGTGTTAGAGGAAATTTAACTGACCACTATGACCCAAGAAGTAAGGTACTAAGACTATCTGATAGTGTCTACTCAAGTACATCAGTTGCGGCACTAGGAGTTGCTGCTCATGAATGTGGCCATGCAGTACAACACAATGAGGGCTATAGTCCTCTTAAGATAAGGGCTGCCCTAGTGCCAGTTGTTAATTTTGGTTCAAATCTAGCCTGGCCAATAATTATACTTGGCTTAGTATTTGGGGCTAGTCAGTCTTTAATTAATCTTGGAATATTCTTATTTTCTTTTGGAGTTTTGTTTCAACTAGTTACCCTGCCAGTAGAATTTAATGCATCAGGCAATGCAATAAGAATGCTTGAGAGAACAGGAATACTTAGTAATAATGAGATTGGTCATGCAAAGAAAGTATTGCAGGCAGCGGCCCTAACATATGTAGCGAGTGCAGCTGCATCAATCCTTCAATTACTACGTTTATTCTTGCTCTTTGGTAGGAGAGATGACTAAGTCTAATCTCCGTAAAAACCCTAGAGAGATTGCTTTAGATATAGTAATGGATATTACGGAGACAAAAGATGATGAGGCAAGGTTTAGTCACATAGTATTAAATAAAACCCTTAAGGAATATGACTTTTTAGATAAACAAGATAGGGCCTTTATAACTAGAATATGCGAAGGTACCCTAGAAAGACTAATAACAATTGATTATATAATAAATCAATATTCAAAAGTAAAAGTTAAAAAAATGAAACCACTAATAAGAAGTCTCTTGCGTATTTCTGTATATCAAGTCAAGTATATGGACAGGTCTCCAGACTTTGCTATATGTAATGAAGCAGTTAAAATCGCTAAAAAGAGGGGTTTCTATAACTTGAGTGGTTTCGTAAATGGAATACTAAGAAATATTATTAGAAATCCCCAAAGCATAGTATTCCCGAATGAAGAAAAGGAACCAGTTAAGTATTTAAGTACAAAATATTCTGCTCCAGAATGGATGGTTTCTCAGTTTATTAACCAGTATTCTTATGAGATAGCAAAGTTAATTCTAGAAGATTCATTAGTTAAAAAAGAGACTACAATTAGATGTAACAAGAACAAAGTTTCAGTTAGTGATTTAGAAAAGAAGTTAATCAGTGAAAGTGTAGACGTAAAAGAAGCTAATTACTTACCCTACGCCCTAAAGATTTCTGGATATGATAGTTTAGATAGGTTAGAATCATTTAGGCAAGGCCTATTTACTATACAAGATGAATCATCAATGCTTGTAGGCGAAATAGCAAGCCCTAAGAAGAATTCCTTAATTGTTGATGTTTGTGCTGCGCCAGGGGGTAAGTCTATACATCTTGCAGAAAAGCTAGAAAACACAGGACATGTTATATCAAGGGACCTATCCCAACACAAGGTTAATTTAATTAATGAGAATGTAGAGCGCTTAGGTATAGATAATATTAGTCCCCAGGCATTTAATGCCCTAGAATTAGACAAGAACCTAATTAATAAGGCTGACCTAGTACTAGTGGATGCTCCTTGTTCAGGCCTAGGGGTAATATCTAAAAAACCAGATATTAAATATAATATGACCCCAGAAAGTCAGAAGAACCTTGTGGAATTACAAAGGGAAATATTAAAAGTGGCTAGCCAATATGTTAAGCCAGGAGCCAACCTAATATATAGTACTTGTACTATTAATAAAGAAGAGAATGAAGGCAATGTAAAATTCTTTTTAGATAATTTCCCATTTAAACTTACAAGTATAGATAGTTTACTGCCTAAGGAACTTAGGAATGATGATAGTAAGGAAGGTTTTCTTACATTAATTCCAGGAGTCAACAAATGTGACGGATTTTTTATTGCTAAATTTACTAGGATAGATTCTTAAGGCAAGTTTATTAATAGTTATGATTTTATAATAAGAGGTAGTAATACATGGAAAGAACAGACATTAAATCTTTAAATATAGAGGAATTAGAAAGTTATATAGAGAACCTAGGTGATAAAAAATTTCGTGCAAAACAAATATTTGACTGGTTCCATGTTAAATTAGTTAGCCATATTGATGATATGACAAACTTGTCAAAGAATCTAAGACAACAACTTAAAGATGATTGCCAAGTTACAAGTTTAAAAATTTTAAGAAAGCAAGAAAACAAGGCTAAGGATACAATCAAGTACCTATTTGAATTACATGATAAAAGGGTAATTGAAAGTGTGTTCATGAGATATAAACACGGTAATAGTGTATGTATTTCCTCCCAAGTTGGTTGTAGGATGGGGTGTAAATTCTGTGCATCTGCCATTGGTGGCCTAGAGAGAAACCTTATTCCTAGCGAAATGCTAGACCAAATCTATCAAATCCAAAAAGATTTGGGAGAAAGAGTATCAAATGTTGTAGTAATGGGAACAGGAGAGCCCCTAGATAATTATGATAATTTGATTCGTTTTATAGAACTTATCACCAGTGATAAAGGACAAAATATGAGTGGACGTAATATCACAGTATCAACCTGTGGTCTTGTAGATAAGATATACAAACTTGCTGATGAGAAGTTACAAATAACACTAGCAATATCATTACATGCGTCTAATGATGAACTACGTAAGCAAACAATGCCTATTGCAAATCGTTATAGTATTTCTGAAATCTTAGAAGCCTGCAAGTATTACTTTAATACTACTGGTAGAAGAATTACATTTGAATATAGTCTAATAAGTGGAGTTAATGACCAGGAGGAGTATGCCCATGAATTAGCAGGCAAAATAAAGTCATTAAACAGTCATGTAAACTTAATACCAATTAACCCCATTAAAGAGCGAGATTTCAAGCATTCTACATCCAGTCAAGTTTCCAAATTCAAAAATATACTTGAAAAATACGGAATAAATGTTACTATTAGAAGAGAAATGGGTTCAGACATCGATGCTGCATGCGGGCAACTAAGAAAAAGTTATGTAGATGAAACTACAAGGCAAGGGTAGCTAAGGGGGGGTGTTTTGTTGGAATCCATATCGATAACGGACATAGGATTAAAAAGAAAGACAAACCAAGACTTTGTGTTTGTCTCAGAAGAACCTGTAGGTAAGCTACCTAATTTATTTATTGTGGCTGACGGTATGGGAGGGCATAATGCTGGTGACTTTGCTTCAAAGCATAGCGTAGACAAGTTTGTTAGCCATGTAAAAGAAAGTACTAGTGAATTGCCAATAAGTATTATTACAGAAGCAATAGAAGCTACTAATGAATATATAATAGAAAAGACCGAACATAACGAAGAATTAAAGGGAATGGGGACAACATTTGTAGTTGCAACTATATATGATGACCATATGTATGTCGCCAATATTGGAGATAGCAGATTATATGTGATTGATGATAATATTAGGCAAATAACTAAGGATCATTCCCTAGTCCAAGAAATGGTAGAAAAAGGCAAGATTGACCAGGATGATGCTAATAGTCATCCAAATAAAAATGTTATTACTCGTGCTATTGGAGCTAGTAAACGAATTGTAGCAGATTTTTTTGAAGTAAACTTACAGAAAGGTAATATCGTTTTAATGTGTTCAGATGGACTAACTAACATGTTAAGCGACAAAGAGATTATGAGTATTGTTATTAATAATTTAAACAGACTAGATATAGCAATACAAAGTTTAGTTGACCGAGCAAATGAACAAGGCGGCAAGGACAATATTTCTATCATAATCGTAAAACTGTAAAGAGGTGAAAGACAAATGTTGAAAGCAGGAACTCTTATAAATGAGCGATATGAAATAATCGAAATGATTGGTTCCGGAGGCATGGCTAATGTATACAAATCAAAAGACCATAAGCTAAATCGCTTTGTTGCATTAAAAGTGCTCAAGTCAGAATTTAGTGAAGATAAAAACTTTGTAAAGAAATTTAGAGAAGAAGCTCAAGCTTGCGCGGGCCTATCCCATCCCAACATAGTGAACATATTTGATGTTGGTAACGATGAAGATATACATTATATCATTATGGAATTAGTTGAGGGAATCACCCTAAAGAGTTATATAGAAAGAAAAGGCAAGCTAGAAATAAAAGAAGCTGTAGGAATAGCCATCCAAATATCTAGAGCCATGGAGGCAGCTCATATGAACCATATAGTTCATAGAGATATAAAGCCTCAGAATATTATTATATCTAAAGAAGGTAAGGTAAAGGTAACAGATTTTGGTATTGCAAAGGCTACTAATTCTAATACCATTACTGCCAGTACCATGGGGTCTGTTCATTACTTATCTCCTGAACAGGCAAGAGGCGGCTATAGTGATGAGAAAAGTGATATTTACTCACTAGGTGTTACACTATATGAAATGCTCTCTGGAAGGGTGCCATTTACAGGTGATAATACTGTTTCAGTTGCCCTTCTTCATATACAAAGCGAACCAATTCCTCTTAGAGAATTAGACCCAGAAATCCCGGTTAGTATTGAACGTATAGTTCAAAAATGTATGCAAAAGAAACCTGAGCGAAGGTACTTATCTGCTTCTGACCTAATCTTTGATTTAAAGAAGTCAATAGATAATCCAAGTGGTGACTTTGTTGTGATACCTAATACAACAGATTTAGACTCACCAACTATAATGATGTCAGACGAAGAACTTGACCTTATTAAAAGCTCAGCTAATCAAATGAATAACTCTAACGGAGGATATAGTATGAATTCTAATAATAATCGTGACTTTCACGATGAAGAATATTCAGATGATGAATATGATGATTATGATGAATATGGCGATTATGATGAAGAGTATGATGATGATGATTTTGCCCTAGAAGATGCTGAGGATATAGACCCTAGGATGGAAAAGGTTGTACTCATAGGTACCATTGCAGCTGCAGTTATGGCTGCTATAGTAATTCTATTCTTGGTATCTAGGTTCTTTAACCTGTTCCCCGGAAAAGATGGAACTACAGATGAAACTAATGATGTGGAAGTTACAATCACACCAGAAGTAACAGAAGAAGTAACACCATCTCCTGATGTTGTGGAAACATTTACTATGCCTTATGTTATTAACTTAACTCATGATGATGCTATTAAGGTTTTAAAGCAGAAGTCTGAAGAACTTAATATATATACAACAGAAGATTATTCTGATACTGTTGATAAGGGCATGGTTATGGAGCAATATCCAAGTGAAGGAACAGAGATTACTAGCGATACTCAAGTACGTCTAGTAATTAGTGTAGGAAAAGAAGAATTCCCACTTCCTAATGTAAAGAATTACACAGACCAACAAGCTGTAACTGTTTTAACAGATGCAGGCCTAAAAGTTATTAGGGATTATCAGGCTCATGATACTGTTGAAGAAGGTAAGGTTATAACAACCATGCCTGGCGAAGGTTCTTTAGTAGTTAAAGACACCACTATAACAGTTATTATAAGTACAGGACCAGATATTGTTTATGTTACTGTACCACAACTAGTTGGCCTAGATGAAAATGTAGCTCGTCAATTACTTGAGGTAAGTGGACTATCAATAGGAACAAAAACTGAAGAATTCTCAGAATATGCTAAGGGAACGGTTATTTATCAGAGTAAGGCTCAAGGTGAAAATGTTCAGGAAGGTACTGCTATTAACTTAGTAATCAGTAAAGGGCCAGAACCAACACCAAGCCCAACGCCAAGTCCAACACCAAGCCCAACACCAACGGTTACACCACCAGTAGACAATCAGCCATCACCAGGCACTGGAAGTAACGAAGCGGAAGAACCAGGTACAGGTGAAGAAGCACAAGGAGATGCAAATCCATAATCAACTATGTGGATTATAATGAATTTACGAATTATTATATATAAATATTTATTATGATAATTAGGCCGGCAAAAGCTAAGTTGCAAGATCAAAAAATCCTAACTAGTGATTATTTTGGCTTGCAGTAGCTTTTGTCTTCGCCTAATTATATTTTTGTGTAGATAAAAAGATATAAATATCATATAATATATAATATTTAAGTAGCAAATAAATAAAGACTCATAAGGATAAAAGGGGCTGTATGAAAGGAAAAATAATAAAAGGAATAGCAGGATTTTACTATTGTTATGTAGAAGGCTATGGTTTATATGAATGTAAAGCTAAAGGAATATTTAGAAAAGACGATATTAAACCATTAGTTGGTGATGATGTAAGAATAGAAGTACTAGATGAAAGCCAAAAAAAGGGCAATATAGTAGAAATATGCAAACGCAAAAACACACTCATAAGGCCTAATGTTGCCAATGTTGATCAAGCATTAATAATTTTTGCTGTGGCACATCCAGATCCAAACTTTGACCTTTTGGACCGCTTTTTAATCATGATGCTACAACAAGGTGTAGAAACTATCATATGTTTTAATAAGAAAGACTTGGTAGATAAAGAAACTTTAGATAAATATTCATTGCCTTATTTAAAGGGAAATTATAAAATTATATATACAAGTACAAAGACTAATGAAGGTTTAGATGAACTAGAGAGCTTACTAAGTAATAAAACTACAGTTTTAGCAGGTCCATCAGGGGTAGGTAAGTCTTCAATAATTAACAAATTATGCCCTGATGCTGATATGGAAGTAGGAGATATAAGTAAGAAGCTAAAAAGAGGAAGACATACTACAAGACATTCAGAGATTTTTCATGTAAAGCACGATACCTATATAATTGATACTCCAGGCTTTAGTTCGTTAGAGGTTAGAGATATTGAGAAAGAAGACTTGCAAAACTATTTTCCAGAATTTATAGAATATAATAACCAGTGTCGTTTTGTAGGTTGTCTTCATATAACTGAACCAGACTGTGCGGTTAAGGAAGCCTTATCGGAAGATAAGATTAGTAACGTTAGATATGAAAGCTATAAGTCGCTTATAGACTACATCGATAGCCAGAAAAAGTATTATTAAAGGAGAACATTATGTATAAATTAGCACCATCAATTTTAGCAGCCAACTTTACAAGACTTGGACAAGATGTAGCCCAAGTAGAAGATGCAGGAGTAGAGTACCTACATATAGATGTTATGGATGGAGCCTTTGTTCCTACTATTTCATTTGGGTCACCGGTAATAAAGAGTCTAAGGCCAGGGTCTAATCTTGTATTTGATGTTCACTTAATGGTAGAAGAACCTATACGTTTTATTGATGAATTTGTAGATGCAGGAGCAGACATTATTACAGTACATGCAGAAGCATGTAAACATTTGCATAGGACAATTACAGCAATTAAAGAAAAGGGACTAAGGGTAGGAGTTTCTCTAAATCCTGCAACCCCTCTAAGTGTATTAGACTATGTATTAGATGAACTAGATATGGTTTTAATTATGAGTGTAAACCCAGGTTATGGTGGTCAGAAGTTTTTACCTCTAGCTATAGATAAGATAAGGGCCCTAAGAGAAATCATTGATAAAAAGGGCCTAAATATTGACATCCAAGTAGATGGTGGCTTATATCCTGAAAATGTACATCTAGTACTTGATGCAGGTGCCAATGTTATTGTAGCAGGTTCAGCAGTGTTTAATAATGATATTAAAGAAAATGTAGTTAGGTTTAAAGAGGTTTTTACAAAATATGAAAAGTAAACTAGGAAAAACCTTAATTATCTCAGGAAGTGGTATATCAACAAGTTTTCTAAAAGAATTCCTAAAGGAAGAGGTTTTTGACTATATAATAGCAGCCGATTATGGCCTTCTTACTGCTCATAAATTAGGGCTGTCTCTTGACCATATTTTAGGAGACTTTGATTCTGTCCCCCAAGAGATAATTAATGAATATAGAGAAAAAAACAAGAAAGACAAGTCTTTTATAATAGAAAAATACAAGCCTGAAAAAGATTATACAGACACCCAAATTGCTATTGAAACTGCAATAGAGTTAGGGGCTAAAGAGATTGTTATAGTAGGTGGAACTGGTACTAGGTTAGACCACACCCTGTCTAATATACAGAACTTATTACTTCCATTAAGTAAAAATATCAAGTGTTGTTTAGTTGACGAACATAATAAATTGTATATAATAGATAAGTCAACTAAAATACAGAGGAAGAATATATTTGGAAGCTACATTTCTTTATTACCCTTAACTTCAGTAGTTACAAAGGTTACTTTAAAAGGATTTAAGTATCCTTTAAATGAGTATAATATCGAAATGGGCCATAGTATTGGTGTTAGTAACGAGATAGTAGAAGATTGTGCAGAGATTATCTTTGAATCAGGACTACTAGTTGTAGTAGAATCTCGTGACTAATAAATTTAAGTAAAACAATGCAAAAGAAAAATCAAGAATAAACTTATAGAAATAGAGGAGATATTATGAAGTTAGGAATAGTAGGACTACCTAATGTTGGAAAAAGTACATTATTTAATTCATTGACAAAAGCAGGGGCTGAATCAGAAAACTACCCTTTTTGTACAATAGACCCTAATGTAGGTGTAGTAACAGTGCCTGATGATAGATTACAAGTACTATCAAAAATAAGTAAAACCAAGAAAATTATCCCTGCAGTAATAGAATTCGTTGATATTGCTGGATTAGTTAAGGGCGCATCAAAGGGAGAGGGTCTAGGTAACCAGTTCCTTGCTAATATTAGAGAAGTAGATGCGATTGTACACGTAGTAAGATGTTTTGAAGACCCTAATGTTATTCATGTTGAAGGTTCAATCGACCCACTAAGAGACATTGAAACAATTAACTTAGAATTAATATTTTCAGATATTGAAGTATTAGACCGTAGAAAGCAAAGAGTGGCTAGGGGTGCTAAGAACGATAAGGACCTAGCTAAAGAACTTAAATTTATAGAAAAGCTAATTGAGTTTTTGGAAGAAGATAATTTAGCAATTAATTATCCAACTGAAGACGAAGAAGAGATAGAATACCTTAAGGAATTCAATCTATTAACATACAAACCTGTTGTTTTTGCAGCGAATGTTACAGAAGATGATTTAGCTAACGATGGTATTGACAATAAATATGTTGCTAGCGTTAGAGAGTATGCAGAAAAAACTAATTCAAAGGTATTTGTAATAAGTGCTCAAATTGAACAAGAAATATCTGAGTTAGATGAAGAAGAAAAAAGATTGTTCTTAGATGAACTAGGTATTGAAAAATCAGGACTAGAAAAGCTTATAACTGCTTCTTATGACCTATTAGGCCTAATGAGCTTCTTAACAACAGGAGAGCAAGAAACTAGGGCATGGACTATTAAAAAGGGAACAAAAGCCCCACAAGCAGCAGGAAAGATCCACTCAGATATAGAAAGAGGATTTATACGTGCTGAAGTTGTAAGCTATGATGACCTAGTAGCATGTGGTAGTATGGTAGCAGCAAAAGAAAAGGGACTAGTTCGTTCTGAAGGTAAAGAATATGTAATGCAGGACGGAGATGTGGTTCTGTTTAGATTTAATGTATAACCTACTGATATTAACTTTAATAAAGTGTAAATACTTCAACTACAAGTATTAGTTTATGAGGAATACAAATCTTAAGAAAAGTGAGTGATAAGTATGTCTATAAACAAAGGCCATGATGTTTTATTTCCTAACTTAGGGATAGAACTTGAGAACTTAGGTAAGTCAATATCTATTTTTGGTTTTGACATTGCTTTTTATGGAATTATTATTGCACTAGGAGTTGCTGCTGGCTATGGAATTGCCCATTTACAAGCTAAGCGTTCAGAACAAGATACAGAGCTATATTTAGACTTTGCACTCTGGGCAATAATTGTATCAGTATTAGGTGCAAGATTGTATTATGTAATTTTTGCATGGGATGAATTTAGAGATAATCCATTAAACATTCTTAATCTAAGAACAGGCGGCCTTGCAATTTATGGAGGGGTTATAGCTGGTTTCTTATGTGCCTTAATATTTTCAAAGGTTAGGAAAATTAACTTCAAACTTTTTATAGACACATGTACTCCGGCCCTACTTATTGGTCAAGCAATAGGTAGGTGGGGAAACTTCTTCAATCGTGAAGCCTTCGGAGAGTATTATGATGGTTTATTCTCCATGATGTTAGATGTTAGAGATGTGCATAGTGATTACAGAAAACCAGTAGAGATGTTGATGGCTAAATTTGCCAACAACCCACGAGCTTTTGAAAAAATTATGGAAATACGTGAAAATGCTGTTTTAATTGATGGGGCTACATATATCAAGGTTCATCCAACTTTTCTTTACGAATCATTATGGAACTTTGCATTACTAATTATTATGCTAGTATACTCCAAACATAAGAAGTTTGATGGAGAGATTGCCCTAATCTATTTTACGGGTTATGGGCTAGGTAGGTTTTGGATAGAAGGCCTTAGAACTGACCAACTTTTCCTTTGGGGGTCTTCGGTTGCTGCATCCCAGCTATTATCAGGACTTCTAGTTGTAACAGGTATGGCAATTATTATATATAATCATATGAAATTAAAGAAGAGTCCACATAGGGTTAAATCAAAGAATAGAGCTAATTCAAGAAAGAAAAGATAAAAGTAAATATATTGCTTAATAGATAAAACACCTAGGTCAGGGTCCAGAATTAAACATAAAGGCTATGTTTAATTCTGGACCCTGACCTAGGTGTTTTTTTGCCTTGAAAATATTCAGAAAAGGACTGAAAATGCTTGATAATTTCCCACTAATGGAGTAAAATACAACTATAGTGGAGTAAAGTGGTAGAAAGTGGTTCTAAGTGGAGGCTATAATTCATAAATTATAGGTTAAGGTGAAGCTTATGTTCATGGGAGAATATGATCACACAATTGATAATAAGGGAAGAGTAATAATTCCTGCTAAGTTTCGTACAGACTTAGGTGACCAATTTGTAATCACCTTAGGTTTAGACGGTTGTCTGTTTGTATATCCTATGGAGGAATGGGCAAACTTTATTGAAGAACTAAAAAAACTCCCTGGAACAAGAGAAGGAAGACAGCTTCAGCGTTACTTTATGGCAGGTGCTGCTGCTTGTGAAATGGACAAGCAAGGTAGGGTCTTAATACCAAACAAGCTAAGAGAACATAGCAAGTTAGAAAAGGATGTTGTCTTAGTTGGAGTAATTAACAAGATAGAAATTTGGAGTAAAGACCTTTGGGACAGCAATAATAACTATGAGGATGTAGATCACATAGCCGATCAGATGGCAGAGTTTGGATTAAGCTTTTAGGAGGTTATTATTTTGAGTTTAGATAATACAGAGGCAGCTAGCACTAACAATTTCAACCACATTTCAGTTTTACTAGATGAAACTATAGAAGCTCTACAAATTAAACCTAATGGAATATATGTAGATGGTACTTTAGGTGGTGCTGGTCATTCATCTGAGATTGTAAAAAGACTAGATAAGAACGGTAGACTAATTGGAATCGACCAGGATGCTGACGCTATTAGTGCAGCAAGTAAAAGATTAGAAGAGTACAAGGATAAGGTTACTATTGTAAGAAACAACTATAGTCAGATAAGGCAGATTCTTAAGGAACTAAATATTGACAAAGTTGATGGTATACTACTTGACCTAGGAGTGTCTTCTTTTCAACTTGATACCGCATCAAGGGGATTTTCTTATAATGAAGATGCACCCCTAGATATGAGAATGGATAATAGAATGACCTATACCGCTAGAGATATTGTTAATGACTATAGTGAGTCTGACCTATTTAGAATTATTAGAGACTATGGAGAAGATAGTTTTGCAAAGAATATTGCAAAACATATAGTAAGGGTAAGAGAAGAAAAGCCAATTGAAACAACATTTGAACTTGTTGAAGTTATTAAAGCAGCTATACCTATGAAGGTTCGTAAAAAGGCAGGACATCCCGCAAAGAAGACATTTCAGGCAATACGAATCGAGTTAAATAAGGAATTAGATGTACTAAAGAACACTTTAGATGACATGATTGACTGCTTGAATGAGGGAGGAAGGCTATGTGTTATTACCTTTCATTCCTTAGAAGATAGGATAGTCAAAACTAATTTTAGGAAGAATCAAGACCCTTGTGTTTGTCCTAAAGAATTCCCAGTATGTACATGTGGTAGAAAGTCTAAAGGCAAAGTAATCACAAGAAAACCTATAATTCCTACAGAAGAAGAAATTGAATTTAACAAACGAGCAAAAAGCTCAAAACTAAGAGTGTTTGAAAAACATTAATTTGTGGGGAGGATTTAGAGAATGGGTGCAAGAAAGATAAATAATTTAGATATTAATGAAGATTACTTGTACAATGATTATTATGTAGAAGATAGTGCCGTGCGAAAACTTCAAAGAGATAATAGGGCTTATGAGTTACCACTAGAAGAGGTAAAAAGAAGAAGACAAGAAGGTCAAGTTAGAAAAACTAAGCCAGAAAAAGAATTATCAAGTGTTAATAAGGGTGCTTGCTTTTGTTTAATAGTAGCTATTGGGTTTACATTGTTTTTGGGAATTGATTATATTAAAACTCAGACTAATATAACAACTCTTAACAAAAATATTATTAAGGCAGAGAAAGAACTTGCTAATATAAAAGAAGAGAATAGAATTCATAAAGAGCAGTTAAGTGCTAATTTGAACCTACAAGAAATATATAATATTGCAACTAACGAATACGGTATGGTTCGTCCAAGTGATGACCAAGTTATATATTTTGATACTACATTAACTGAGTTTGTTAAACAATATGAGGAGATTCCTCATAATGTAGATTCTAGTATATTATCTGACATTTTTAGATAGTAGGTATATGAGGTAGGCTAATGAATAGAAGAAGTAGAAGTAGTAATATTAGAACTAATAAGAGAGGTAAGGCTGTTAAAAAAATAAAAAAATTTTCACCCAAAATGCAAGCAAATCTATTGCTTGTTTTTTGTCTTGTTATACTAGCCTTACTTGGGATTATTGGTAGATTGCTATACATAAACTCCAATGTTGGTGATGCATATGCTAAGAGGGTGCTTGCACAGCAAACATATACAAGCAGTTCTATTCCTTATAAAAGAGGGGCAATATATGACAGTCAAGGAACAGTCCTAGCCTTTAGTGACAAAGCTTACAACTTAGTCTTAGATATAAAACATATGCGTGGAAAAAATGAAGAAAATGTTGAGCCTACAGTAAAAGCTATTACAGAATGCTATGACTTTATAACAAGAGAAGAACTTAACAAGTTGATAGAAGAAAAACCAAACCATCAATATGTGGTACTGGCAAAAGAACTATCATACGACCAGAAGGTAAAGTTTGAAGAGTATATAGAAAGAGAAAAAGCGTTAAATGAAGATAGCAAATCAATGGTAAAGGGAGTATGGTTTGAAGAAATCTTCATACGTAAGTATCCAAATAATTCATTAGCAAGTAGTTTAGTTGGATTTACTACCAAGGATGGTAAGGGAAACTGGGGTATTGAACAATACTACAATGACTACTTAAGTGGAACAGACGGTATATCTTATGGTTATATAGATAATGAACTTAATTTGCAGTCTAAGGTTCACCCACCAACTAATGGAAATTCATTAGTTACTACCATTAATGGTTATGTTCAAAGGATTGTTCAAGACCATATCTTAAAGTTTAATGAAGAATATGGTAGTAAGAATATTGGTGTATTGATAATGAATCCTAATAACGGTGAAATTATTGCAATGGCTTCTAATGAAGAATATGACCTTAATAATCCAGCGGATTTAAGTCCCTACCTAGATGAAGAGACAATTAATGGTATGACAAATGAAGAACAGCTAGATTATTTGAATGGAATCTGGAGAAATTATATTATAAGTGACTCTTACGAACCAGGTTCAACATTTAAACCATTTACAATAGCAGCAGCCTTAGAAGAAGGTTTGATATCAGAAAACCAAACCTTCTACTGTGACGGTGGTGAACATATAGGTGGTTGGAACATTAGGTGTCATAAACGTACAGGTCATGGAACTATTACACTAGAACAAGCCCTAGCAGAATCTTGTAACGACGCCCTAATGCAAATGGCACAAATGCTTGGTAGAAACCAGTTTTATGACTATCACACATTTTATGGTTTTGGTCAAAGAACAGGTATAGACCTTCCAGGTGAAGCAAGTGGTCTTATTGTATCAGAAGAAAGGCTAAATGAAACAGAACTAGCAACAAGTAGTTTTGGCCAGACATTTACAACAACAATGTTACAAATGGTAACAGGTTACTCATCCCTTATTAATGGAGGTAATTATTACAAGCCTCATCTAGTTAAGCAAATCTTAAATGATGATGGACATGTAGTAGAGGAATTTGAACCTGAAGTTATCAAGAAAACTGCAAGTAAGAAGACGTCTGATTTTCTAAAGCATGCCTTATATAAAACCGTAGAAGAAGGGACTGCTAAAACAGCTAAAGTGGCTGGATACCAAGTAGCAGGAAAAACAGGAACCGCTCAAAAGCAACCTAGGTCAGCCCGTACCTATGTGGTTTCATTTATAGGACATGTACCTGCTTATGATCCTGAAATAGTTATATATGTAGTAGTAGATGAACCACAAAATGTTGAAAAACAAGCTAATAGTGCTATAGCTACAGGACTAGCAAGTGAAATTCTAGCGGATATACTACCTTTCCTTGAGATATATCCTGACGAATCACTTATAGATACAGATGATAGCCAAGTAGGTACAGATAATAATACTGACCAGGGAGAAACGCCAGGTAGTAATACTGACCAAGGTGAAATACCAAGCAGCGACGCTGAGCAAGGTGAAACTACAGAGAATCCTGAGAATCCTGATAATCCTGATGACTCAGGTGAACCAGGTACCGAACAAGAAGATGATGAATTTAACCCTGATGCAATACCTGACCAAGATGAAGGACAAGAAGAAAGTGAAGTAAGTCAAGAAGGTAACAATTAATTAATTTATTTTTAATATTGTTTAGGAAATTACACTTATAGAAATGTTTATCATAACCTCGCTTATTTTGTAATAATATTTATCAATAAGCAATTAGAGGTTATGTATGGCTAGAAATAAAACATATAATAAGAGAAATGTTCTTATTGTTTTCTTGTGTGTCGTAATTGCAGCCTCACTACTTGCCGGCCGCCTGACCTATTTAATGATTTTTAGGTCCAAGGACTATGCGGCAAGGGCAGAGGATTTACATGAAAGGGAACGTCCCATTAAGGCTGCAAGAGGTTTAATTTATGATAGAAATGGACAAATAATTGCTACAAACAAGCCTGTATCTACAATCTCAGTTATACACGCCCAAGTTACTGAACCTGAAAAGGTAATAGAGGTCTTATCAAGTAAGCTAGGTTTAAGTACAGATTATGTTAGAAAAAGGGTGGAAAAGAATTCTTCCCTAGAAAGAATCAAGTCTAACGTAGAAAAAGAGATTGCAGATGAAATAAGGAATATGAAACTTGACGGCGTTATGGTAGATGAAGATTATAAAAGATACTATCCTTACGGAGATTTGGCATCGAAGGTTATTGGATTTACAGGGGCCGATAACCAAGGGATAGTTGGCCTAGAAGTAGAGTATGAGAAGTACCTAAAGGGTATAGATGGTAC
The DNA here is from genome assembly GCA_012518885.1 of Clostridiales bacterium. Taxonomy (GTDB): domain Bacteria; phylum Bacillota; class Clostridia; order Lachnospirales; family Lachnospiraceae; genus JAAYRG01. Next base: position 18,773 of record JAAYRG010000031.1, read on the forward strand.
CATCTTAACCTTAACAACGGCCTATGGGGTAGAAATTAAGAATGCGGCAGAAGAGAGGATTGAGCCTAAGCCAGGTAATAATTTAAAAATCAGCCTTGATGTAAACATGCAAAAATATGCAGAACAGGCGGCAAAGAAAGTCTTAGAAGCCAAAGAGGCTAACAATGTTAAAATAATCCTAATGAGTCCTCAAAATGGAGAAATATTTGCAATGGTCAATGTACCAGAATTTGATCTTAATGAACCCTTCAACCTAATTGAGAGTATGACAAGGGATATAGAAACTAGCGTCTTGTCTGACAAGGAAAAACAAGATCTTCTCAATCAAATGTGGAGAAATGCATCCCTAAGTGATACATATGAACCAGGTTCTTCCTTTAAAATAGTTACAGCGGCAGCAGCCATAGAGGAAGGTGTAGTTGATTTAGATGACCAGTTTTTTTGCCCCGGCTATAAAATCGTTGAAGATAGAAGAATTAGGTGTCATAAGGTAGGTGGCCATGGAAGTCAAACCTTCTATGATGGAATCCTAAACTCTTGCAATCCAGTTTTTATGGAAGTAGGTGCAAGACTAGGAATTGACAACCTATATAAGTATTTTAGACAACTAGGATTATTCAATAAAACAGGTGTTGACCTGCCTGGTGAAGCAAGTTCAATAATGCATAAAAAAGAAAATGTAGAGGCTGTAGAACTTGCAACCATCTCCTTCGGACAGTCCTTCCAGATTACACCTCTCCAGCTTCTAGTAGCGGCTAGTGCGGTTGTTAACGGTGGGAAGATAGTAACACCCCATTTGGGTATGGAGGTTACCAACTCTGAAGGTAATACCATAAAAAAACTAGAATATCCAGAAAAGACCAATGTAATTAGTAAAGAGACTTCTGAAACAATGAAGATGTTATTAGAAGCAGTCGTATCTGATGGAACAGGTAAAAGAGCCTATCTGCCTGGATTCAGAGTAGGGGGAAAAACAGCAACTTCAGAAAAACTACCACGAAGTGAAAATAAATACATATCTTCTTTTATTGGTTTTGCTCCAGCTGACAATCCTCAGTTGATAGGATTGGTTTTAATTGATGAACCAGTAGGTATATATTATGGTGGGACAATTGCTGCTCCAGTTATCGGAGAGGTTTTTGATAATGTTCTTCCATATATGGGAGTAGAGGCAAGTTATACAGAAGAAGAGAAAGAAGAATATGATCTAGGGACTATAGTGGTTCCTAATCTGTTAAATAAAGACAAAAATGAAGTTAAAAAATTATTAAATGACTTAGGTTATATGGGAGAAATATATTATCTAGGTGAAGGCGAAATCGTGGTCGAACAATTCCCGCTAATGGGGGAAAAAATTGATAAAACTAGCGACTTGATTCTATACTTACAATAGAATATAATTATCTCATTGGTCTAGAAGGAATATACCATAGGCTTACATGGGAGGAAAAAATGGAATATAAGATTTTAACACCAGTTTTGGTATCATTTATAATTAGTGTTATTTTATGCCCGATTATGATACCTTTTCTTAAAAAACTAAAGTTTGGGCAACAAGTTAGGGATGATGGACCTCAGTCTCACCTTAAGAAATCAGGAACACCTACTATGGGTGGAGTTATAATATTATTAGCAATAGTAATTGTTTCCTTGTTTTACTTAGATGAGTATCCTGAAATTTTACCAGTGCTGTTTTGTACGGCAGGGTTTGGCATAATAGGTTTTTTAGATGATTATATAAAAATAGTTATGAAAAGGTCAGAGGGCCTCACACCTATTCAAAAATTATTAGGGCAGATTATTGTTACTGCAATATTTGGATACTACTTAGTTAATTATACTAATGTAGGAACAACAATGTTAATACCATTTACTGGGGGATTTGATACAGGTAAATATTTAGAGACATCTTACCTCTTTATACCTATATTATTCTTTGTAATCCTTGGAACTGTTAATGGGGTTAACTTTACAGATGGACTAGATGGGCTAGCAACAAGCATTACTTTGTTAGTAGCTACCTTCTTTTCAGTTGTAGCCATTGGCATAAAAAGTGGAATCGCACCTATTACATGCATAGTTGGTGGTGCCTTGCTAGGGTTTTTGGTATACAATGTTTATCCTGCTAGGGTCTTTATGGGAGATACAGGTTCCCTTGCTCTAGGAGGCTTTGTGGTATCTGCGGCATATATGCTAAAAATGCCACTCTTTATACCAATAGTCGGCTTTATTTATTTTGTAGAAGTCTTATCAGTAATAATTCAAGTTGTTTATTTTAAATTAACTAATGGTAAAAGATTTTTCAAAATGGCCCCAATCCACCATCATTTTGAACTGAGTGGTTGGCCAGAAACTAAAGTTGTAACTATATTTTCAATTATTACAGCTGTTTTATGTATTATTGCTCTTTTAGGAGTTTAGTGGGGGTAACTAGATGACATTTGATTATAAGAATGTTCTGATTTTTGGAACAGGAAAAAGTGGAATTGCAGCTGTAGGTTTACTGCAAACAACCAAGGCTAATATTATTTTATATGATAGTAGCACGGATGTTGATGAAGATAAAATTAAAGTTAAGCTAGGAGATAATTTCAGAGGAGAGGTTGTATTAGGTCAACTTCCTGATGAAATTATTAAGACCATAGATTTAGTAGTATTAAGCCCTGGTGTTCCTATTGATCATGATTTAGTAAATAAATTTAGAAGTCTAGATACACCTATTTGGGGTGAAGTAGAACTTGCCTACTTCTTTGAAAAAGGAAGAGTTGTTGCTATTACAGGGACTAACGGCAAGACCACTACTACAGCCTTAGTTGGTGAAATATTTAGAGCATATTTTGAAAAAGTATTTGTTGTTGGTAATATTGGGATTCCTTATACTGGTTCAACTTTAAGAACTAGTGAAGATTCAATTACAATAGCAGAAATTTCTAGCTTTCAACTTGAAACGGTTCATAAGTTTAGACCATTTATTAGTGCTATCTTGAATTTAACACCAGACCATTTGGACCGTCATTATACAATGGAAAACTATGCAAGAACCAAAATTAATATCACTAAAAACCAATCGGAAGATGATATATGTATATTAAACTATGATGATGAATTATTAATCAGCTTATCTAAGGACATTAAGTGTAGAAAATTCTACTTTAGTAGTAGCAATGTATTAGAAACAGGTATTTATCTTGATAAGGATAATATAATATATAGTAGTTCTAAGCAAAAAGAGATTGTTTGTAATGTTAGAGACCTTAAGATAATAGGTAAACATAATTATGAGAATGTTATGGTTGCTTGCCTAATTGCTATAGCAGCTAATATTCCTATGGAAACTATTAGGACAGTTATTAAGGATTTCAAAGGTGTTGAACATAGAATAGAATATGTAGCTACTAAGAATAATGTAAAGTACTATAATGATTCTAAGGGTACTAATCCAGAAGCATCTATTAAGGCTATAGAATCTATGCAGTCTCCTACCTTGTTAATAGCAGGTGGCTTTGATAAGGGGTCTACATATGATGAGTGGATTAAGTCTTTTAATGGTAAGGTTAGATACTTAGTGTTACTTGGTCAGACTAAAGAAAAGATTGCACAGGCAGCAATGGATAATGGATTTACTAATATCATATTAGTAGATAGCCTAGAAGAAGCAGTAGAGGCTTGTGCAGAGAATGCAAGGGTTGGTGATAGTGTTTTACTTTCTCCAGCATGTGCTAGTTGGGGAATGTTTAAAGATTATGAAGAAAGAGGAAATTTGTTTAAAGAATATGTAAACAAATTGTAATTTAGATAGATGGGAGCATGTCATGCGTAGATCAGAAAGAGGAAAAGGCAGAAGAAAATTATTTCATACATACTATGATTATAGTCTTCTATTTCTTGTACTATTTCTAGTAGGTTTTGGACTTATTATGATTTATAGTACTAGTTCTTTTAATGCAGAACGTAATTTTGGTGATGCTGCATACTACCTTAAAAAACAAGGTATTTTTGGTCTTTTAGGAATAGGAGTTATGCTCTTTGTATCTATGTTTGACTATAGGCTTTTTCTAAAGCCATTACCAATTATTAGGATAAGACTTGTAACTCTTTTTTACCTAATATGTATGGGATTACAAGTATATGTATTAATATTTGGAAGGGTAGTAAAGGGGTCTAAAAGATGGATTGACTTAGGTCCATTTGGTTTTCAACCCTCAGAACTGTCAAAAGTTGCCCTAATTGTATTTGTATCCTACATAATACAATTGGCCCCAAGAAAGCTCGACAAATTCTCAGGCTTTATGCGTGTTGCAGTATTTGCAGCTCCCCTACTTCTACTTGTTGTTATCCCTAACTTTTCCACCGGTTTAATCATGGGTGTGATTTTTGTAGGTATATGCTTTGTTGCAAGTAGAAAGAAACTTTACTTTATTGTGGCAGGCCTGTTAGGTGTTGCTGCAGGTGCCTTCTTTATATTTGGGGTAGACTACCGTGGTGAACGTATAGAAATATGGAGAGACATAGAGACCCATCCAAAGGGCTATCAAATCCTACAAGGTCTATATGCTATTGCCTCAGGTGGTGTTTTTGGAAAAGGTTTAGGCCAAAGTATGCAAAAACTTGGCTTTATTCCTGAATCTCACAATGACATGATTTTTTCTGTCATTTGTGAAGAACTAGGACTTTTTGGAGCAGTTAGTGTTATTTTATTATACATACTAGTAATATGGAGGCTATTTATAATAGCAATAAATGCACCTGATTTATTTGGTGGACTAATTGCAACAGGTATTTTAACCCACATATCTATTCAAGTCTTAATAAATATTGCTGTTGTTACCAATACAATACCATCAACAGGAATTCCTCTTCCATTTATAAGTTACGGAGGTAGTTCCCTAGTATTTCTTCTATTTGAAATGGGGATAGCCCTTAGCATCTCTAACCAAATTAAATATGAAAAGGCATGATAAAACATGCCTTGTTTTATATATTCATAAAAGGATTATGTCCATTTGACACTAATTATAATTTTTAACATATTATAATTATATATTTCCAAAATTAGAGGTGCACGATGGCATATATTCATGTAACTGGTGGGAAAAAGCTAATGGGGGAAGTAGATATTCAAGGTTCTAAGAATGCTTCCCTACCTATAATTGCTGCTACTGTACTTATAGACGGTGTAACTAGGCTAGATAGGTGCCCAAGGATATCAGATGTTTTTCATATGACTAATATCCTAGAGGCTATAGGCTGTAAAACATACTGGGAAGGTTCTTCTCTTATAATTGATACATCTTCACTTGGAACTTCAACTGTGCCTGCAGAATATGTTAGAAAGATGCGATCATCTATAATAATGATGGGGGCACTACTTGGCAGGACTAATGAGGTAACAATTACCTATCCAGGTGGTTGCTTAATAGGAGCAAGACCTATAGATTTTCACATAGAAGCCTTTAAGAAGATGAATATTTCTTTAGAGGATGTGGACGGGCTAATTGTATGTAAGACAAGTAAGATTATTGGTACAGAGATTTCCTTTAAGTTTCCTAGTGTTGGTGCTACAGAAAACACAATACTAGCAGCAGTATTAGCATCTGGTAAAACTATTATTAATAATGCAGCAAAGGAGCCAGAAATTACAGACTTATGTCTATTCCTAAACAAGGCAGGAGCTAAGATATCTGGATATGGTACTAACCAGATTGTTGTAGAGGGTGTTGAAAGGTTACATGAAATATCATATAGGATTTCTTCTGATAGAATAGTAACAGGAACTTATATAGCAGCCGTAGCTGCAACAGGTGGCCATGTTAAGTTAGGACATACAAGTTGTGGGATTCTACAAGGAGTAATTGACCTATACAGAAAAATAGGTTGTCACATAATATGTGATGAAGACAACATATATGTTTCTGCCACTGGCAAACCAAGACCTGTTCCTTTTACAAAAACAGAGCCCTATCCAGGTTTTCCTACTGATATGCAGTCTCAAACAATGGCTGTCCTTATGTCATCAGAAGGAACAAGTCAGATATCAGAAGAAATATTTGAAGGAAGATATAAGATTGTTGATGAGTTTAGGAAGTTTGGAGCAAACATTGAGATAGAGGATAGGCTAGCAACCATACATGGTACTCCATACTTAAAAGGTGCAAAGGTATATGCAAGTGAACTAAGAGGTGGGGCAGCCCTTGTAATAGCAGGGCTTGTAGCTGAGGGTCACACATTTATTCATAATCCTGGCCATATAGAGAGGGGTTATGAAAATATATGTAGGGACTTACAAGAATTAGGTGCACAAATAGACTATGTAAATTAATACTTAAGCTACTTTTTATCCTGTGTATATTTAAAGAATAAGAAACGGCTAATTGCTAAAGAAATAGTCCTTGTTAGGAGTATAAGAGATATGCTAGAGAAAGATTTTAGATATAAATCCAACAATAAGAGTATTCTACATGGGGTAATGAAGTTTCTAATTGTATGTCTTGTGCTTGTATTAGGTGGGTTTACAGCTTTATACTTAACTAAATTAGAGAATATTACAATTGAAGGAAATAGTCATTACACCAATGAGGAAATCATTGATTTACTAATGACAAGTGAGACAGACAAAAACTCTCTCTTGTTCTACCTAAATCATCTTCGTGGTAAGAATGATAACATCCCTTTTATTGAAAAAATTGATGTTAAGCTAACTAATAGAAATGAGATTCATTTACAGGTGTACGAGAAGATAATAACAGGATCCATTGAGTATATGGAGTCTTACATGTACTTTGATAGGGAGGGTATAATAGTAGAAACCTCTTGTGATCCTGTGGACAATATTCCATTAGTTACAGGTCTTAAGTTTAAGAACTTAATACTACACCAACCAATAGAAGTGGATAAGCCTAATGTGTTTAATGTGATTCTTAATCTTACTCACTTAATCCACTCTAACGAGATAAATGTAAATAGAATCCATTTTACTAATGAATTAGAAGTAATTCTATTTAGCGATGATGTAAGAGTCTTACTAGGTAGAAGAGATAGTTATGATGAGCAAGTATCCCAGCTTCCTAATTTGCTTTCTAGTCTTTACAATGAAAATACTCAACTAGCTATGGGAGATAATAAGAAGCTATTAATTGATATGAAGGAATTTAAAGAAGGGCAAGAGAGGATAATAGCAACCCCTATAGAATAAGCTTGTTTATATAGGCATAGTGTGATAAAATAGCATAATAAATGTAATAAATAATGCTTGATTAATTAGTAGAATATATATATTATTATATATATAATTTAAATTACTAAAGTGTCAAAATGTTTAAGCAAATTATCGTTTTACAAAAATTAACTAAAACAATAGATTACATAATTTAATTGATATCTAATAGATAAAATATTCAAGATTATTATCCAAGGGACATTTGAAATAAAAGGAGGAAATACCTTGCTTGAGATTATGACGAACGAAAACAATGCTGCTGCTAAAATAATTGTTATTGGAGTTGGTGGTGCAGGTAATAACGCTGTTAATAGAATGATTGAGGAGAATATTCAAGGTGTTGAGTTTGTTTGTGTTAACACAGATAAACAGCACTTAAATAACTGTAAAGCACCAGTATGTATGCAAATTGGTGAAAAGATTACCAAGGGACTAGGAGCAGGTGCACAACCATCTGTTGGTGCTCAGGCGGCACAAGAGAGTATGGAAGAACTAACTGAGATTATTAAAGGTGCCGATATGGTTTTTGTAACTTGTGGTATGGGTGGAGGTACAGGAACAGGTGCATCCCCTATTATCGCTAAGATTGCAAAAGATATGGATATATTAACGGTAGGAATCGTTACTAAACCATTCAAGTTTGAAGCTAAAACCCGTATGGCGAATGCATCTGAAGGAATTGAGGAGTTAAGGCAACATGTAGACACCTTAATTGTGATTCCTAATGATAGATTACTTGAAATTGTTGACAGAAGAACTACTATGCCTGAAGCCTTAAAGAAGGCAGATGAAGTCTTACAACAAGGTGTACAAGGTATAACTGACTTAATTAATGTTCCAGGACTTATTAACCTAGACTTTGCCGATGTTCAAACTGTTATGAAGGATAAGGGTGTTGCCCATATTGGTATCGGTTCAGGTAAGGGTGACAACAAGTGTATTGATGCAGTTAATGAAGCTATTACTAGTCCACTTCTTGAAACAACAATTGAGGGTGCTAGCCATGTAATTATTAATATATCAGGAGATATTTCATTAATTGAGGCTAATGAAGCTGCAACTATGGTACAAGAGTTAGCAGGCGAATCTGCTAATATAATATTTGGTGCTGTTTATGAAGATTCAAGGCCAGAAGAAGCTCAAATAACAGTAATTGCAACAGGATTAGATAGTCAAACTCCACACGTAGTTAAGTCTATGAATTCCGCTTCTACAGGTACACCATCATTTTTAAAGAAGCCAGCAAATTTAGGTCAAGTAGCATCTAATAGTCAACTAAGACAAGCTAACGATCAAGCTGCAGCAACTAATGCTTCAAACCTATCTTATAATAGAAGAAGCGAGACTAATTATAGTAATATAGATACAACTAGTATTAAAATACCTGAATTCTTACAAAAGAATCGTAATAAGAAGGGTATATAGTTTAATAAGTAAGAGCAAGTTTTTTTTGTAAGATAAGATTGAATTAATTCAAAGAATTACATATTAATATAATTAAATATAAGAGTGTACGAAAGGGTAGTTATATAGATTACCTCTTCGTACGCTCTTTTTTTGTATTAAGGAACTTAGGATTAGAAATACATTATTGTAAGTCTAACTTAAGCATCCTAAAAATTCGTAGTAAATAGGGTGATTTCATAGTATTTTGCAATTGTTTCCCTTTGCA